>CAIYTT010000083.1 GCA_903929195.1 uncultured Bacteroidota bacterium | reverse complement strand
TTTGAAGAACTATTTAAAAAATTAGCAGACATTCTTTCCTTATATAATATACCGTTGATGGAAAATCTTGCACCAGGACTGACCAGAGAGGAAATTATTTCTAAATTAAAACCTTATGGAATAACCAATGAAGTAATTATACAGTTATATGAATGGCGAAATGGAATAAAATACAATTCAGATAATAAATATATTGGTGAAACATATATGATAATACAATTTTATTTTGTTTCATTAGATGAGGCAATATCAAGATATGAAATAGAGTTGACAAGCATTTTTGGGTGCGGTAAAGAATTGTTTCCAATTTTTACTGATGGAGCAGGGAGTTGTTTATATTTTGATAAAGATGGGATAATGCCTATCTTGTATCATCTTGATTGTATGATGCCTGAAAATGTAGAATCGCGTTATGAATCTTTAGAAAGAGCAATTGAAACTACAATTGAATGTTATAATAAAGGAGCAATGAAAATAGGTGATGAGGGATATTTGGATATAGATTTTGACTTGGTTAGAGAAATAGCAAAAGAGTTAAACCCTAATTGTGTTTATTGGCAAAAAAAAATAGACTGAGTTAAATTATTTTTTTTGTGAAAATAATCCGAACTTTTTAAATATTATATCTTATTGAAATAAAATAAAAATTTACATTTATGAACTTAATAGAACAATTTAAAAAATTAGAATATACGCTTACTTTCTACAATATACCTAGAAAAAAATGAACCAGTTAAAGAAGAAATATTAAACAACATAAAACAAGGTTTGGAAGAAGTAAAATTATTTAAATTGGGCAAATTGAAAACAACATCTGCAAAAGATTTTTTAGATAAATTATAACATTGAACTATCACCCAATTTTAAAAAAGAGGCGAAAAAACTCATTAAAAAATATGCTTCATTAAAATCAGAATTAGCTAATTTAATAAATGAACTGGAAGTTAATCCAACTTTAGGCATTCCTCTTGGCAACAATATATATAAAATTAGTTTGTCTATTAATTCTAAAGGCAAAGGCAAATCTGGCGGAGCAAGGATAATGACTTTTGTAAAGGTTGAAGGTTCTAAAGTGCTTTTATTTTCTATATACAATAAAGGAGAACAAAACAATATTTCAGATAATGATATTGAACAATTTATTAAACTATATAAATGATTTCAGTATTTATATAGTTTTTAGAAAAGTAGAATAAATTTTGTTCAAAATATTTACATAAATCTTATATTTTGCTCTATCACTAAAATTTTCTAAAATAATAATAATTACAATATATTTGTTAATATATTTTTATTTGATTCTTTCTTATCCTTTCTAAAATAATCTAAAACAAATTCCGATAATATTATTTGCTAATTTGCAGTAAGATTATCTACAATATACCATTTATCAATATAAATATAAAATTCTATATTTATATTATTTTTTTTAATCACAACTATCCTATTTGAAAACTCAATGGATTTGGCAAAACATATACTGCTTGTCAAATGAAATATTATAAACCAATTTCTCAAAAAACCTACATATCTAAACTAACTTTGTAACTTTGCATTTCTATATTTAAATATTTTTATATGTCGTATATTCCTAAGAATAAAATACGCTTGGTAACTGCCGCTTCTCTTTTTGACGGACATGATGCGTCCATAAATATTATGCGCCGCATATTACAGGCAAGTGGTGCAGAGGTAATCCATTTAGGGCACGACCGTAGCGTGCAAGATGTGGTAGATTGTGCTATACAAGAAGATGCGAATGCTATAGCAGTTACTTCTTATCAGGGTGGACATGTGGAGTATTTTAAGTTTATGTTCGATTTACTTAAAGATGCCGGCTGTGGACATATAAAATTATTTGGTGGGGGTGGCGGCGTTATTCTGCCTACTGAAATAGCAGAATTAGAAGCTTATGGAATCTGTCGTATTTATTCGCCCGACGACGGCAGGTCAATGGGATTGCAAGGAATGATTGATGACCTATTAGAAAAATGTGACTATCCAACCGGTAATCATCTTACTAACGAACCTACGCAACTTATAGCCAAAGATGTAAAATCTATTGCAAGATTAATATCAGCCGCAGAAAACTTCTATGATTTACCTGAAACACAACTTATACTTAAAAACATTAAGGAAACAGCTTCTAAAAGTAAAGTACCTGTTTTAGGTATTACCGGTACGGGTGGGTCTGGTAAAAGTTCATTGGTTGACGAGGTAGTACGCCGTTTCTTACTTGATTTTAAGGATAAACAAATAGGAATTATCTCTGTTGACCCATCAAAAAGAAAAACGGGTGGTGCTCTTTTAGGCGACCGTATCCGTATGAATGCAATTAGGAATCCACGTGTTTATATGCGGTCTATGGCTACACGCCAAAGTAATTTAGCCGTATCTAAATATATACACGATGCTGTAAATATTTTAAAAGCTGCTAATTATGACCTCATTATATTAGAAACATCAGGAATAGGACAGAGCGACACACAAATTACAGAACATTGCGATGTAAGTATGTATGTGATGACTCCAGAATATGGTGCAGCTACACAATTAGAAAAAATAGATATGCTGGACTTTGCTGATATTGTGGTTATAAATAAATTTGACAAACGGGGTGCAATGGATGCAATCCGTGATGTTAAAAAACAATACCAGCGTAATCATAAATTATTCGACAAAAATGCAAACGATATGCCTGTTTTCGGCACTATTGCATCCCAATTTAACGACCCGGGCACTAACACACTCTACAAAGCTTTAATGAATGTAATTGCAGATAAAACAAATGCCCCATTACATTCTAACTATGCAGTAACAGACGAAATGAGTGAAAAAATTTACATTATTCCGCCTGCAAGAACAAGATATTTAAGCGAGATAAGCGAAAACAACCGGCACTATGACAAATGGGCTAAACAACAAAGTGATGTTGCACAAAAGCTATATGGTATAAATAAAACAATTGAGACAATAAAAGCAATTGGAGACATTGAAGATAAAAACAATTTAATATCTAAACTGCAACAAGTAGCAATAACAACAGAACTTGATTTAGACCCCAAGAATAAATTAGTAATTAGTAATTGGGCTGAAAAAAAAGCTCAATACACAGGCGAATATTACAAATTTAAGGTTCGTGATAAAGAATTAAAAATTAAAACACATACCGAATCCTTATCTCATACTCAAATTTCTAAAATTGCTGTACCTAAATATGAGTCTTGGGGAGAAATTTTATATTGGGTTTTAAGTGAAAATTTTCCGGGTGAATTTCCTTATGCTGCCGGTTTATACCCATTTAAAAGAGAAGGCGAAGACCCAACACGTATGTTTGCAGGTGAGGGTGGCCCGGAAAGAACAAATAAACGATTCCATTATGTGTCTAAAGGATTACCGGCAAAACGATTAAGTACCGCTTTTGACAGTGTAACTTTATATGGACAAGACCCGGAACATAGACCCGATATATATGGCAAAGTAGGAAATTCGGGCGTAAGTATTTGTTGTTTGGATGATGCAAAAAAACTTTACAGTGGCTTTAATCTTGCCGACCCCAAAACATCGGTATCTATGACAATAAATGGTCCCGCACCTACCATAACAGCTTTTTTTATGAATGCAGCCATAGACCAGCAATGTGAGTTGTATATTAAAGAAAACGGTTTGGTTGATGAAGTAAATAAAAAAATTGATGCTATATATGCAGAAAAAGGCTTGCAACGACCACACTATCAAAATGATGCATTGCCCAATACAGGTAAAAACACCGAATTACCGGAAGGAAATGACGGCTTAGGCTTACTGCTTTTGGGTGTTACAGGCGATATGGTACTACCAGCAGATGTTTATAATAAAATTAAAATAGATACATTAAGCAATGTAAGGGGTACTGTGCAAGCAGATATTTTAAAAGAAGACCAAGCACAAAATACCTGTATTTTTTCTACTGAGTTCTCATTAAGGGTAATGGGCGATGTGCAACAGTTTTTTATAGAAAACAAAGTACGTAACTTTTATTCTGTTTCTATTAGTGGCTACCATATTGCAGAGGCAGGGGCTAATCCTATTTCTCAATTAGCATTTACATTGTCTAATGGCTTTACTTATGTAGAATATTATTTAAGTAGGGGTATGCATATTGATGATTTTGCCCCCAATCTATCCTTCTTCTTTAGCAATGGCATAGACCCGGAATACAGTGTTATAGGCCGAGTAGCTCGCAAAATATGGGCGAAGGCTATGAAAATAAAATATGGAGGCAACGAGCGGTCGCAGATGCTTAAATACCATATACAGACTTCCGGCCGTTCTTTACATGCACAAGAAATAGATTTTAACGACATCCGCACTACCCTACAAGCACTATATGCTATTTACGATAATTGCAACTCTTTACACACAAATGCTTACGACGAGGCGATAACGACTCCTACCGAAGAAAGTGTACGTAGGGCTATGGCTATACAATTAATAATAAATAAAGAATTGGGCTTGGCTAAAAATGAAAATCCGTTACAGGGTTCTTTTATAATTGAAGAATTAACCGATTTAGTTGAAGCAGCCGTATTAGCAGAATTTGATAAAATTACAGAGCGTGGTGGTGTTTTAGGTGCTATGGAAACCATGTATCAACGTAGTAAGATACAAGAAGAAAGTTTGTATTACGAAACACTTAAACATACAGGTGAATTCCCGATTATTGGTGTAAATACCTTTTTAAGCTCAAAGGGGTCGCCTACAAGCATACCTACAGAAGTAATACGTTCTTCAGAAACAGAAAAAGAATTCCAGATACATACAGTAACCAATCTTTATAAACGCAGCGAAGATAAAAGTGCGGCATTGCTTCATCAGTTGCAACTAAAAGCCATTCATAACGAAAACTTGTTTGAAGCACTCATGGAAACAGTAAAATATTGTTCATTAGGACAAATAACAAAAGCATTGTTTGAGGTAGGAGGACAGTATAGGAGGAATATGTAGAGGGGGAAATGAAAGAAAAACATTTTTTTAATGATTATCTATTTTTTAGTATATTGAGTAATGAAATCAAGTGAGCTTACCAAAATCTTAAAAAAGGATGGTTGGTATGCTATTAGGCAAACTGGTAGCCATGTAACAATGGTTCATACCAAAAGCGGAAGATTAGTATGTCCGTTTCATAGTAGTAGTGAAGTTAATAAAGGACTTGAATTAAAAATTCTTAAAGATGCAGGTTTAAAATAAACTATATGCAAAAGATAGAAATGATAGTGGAAAAAACGAAAACAGGATATTGTACCTACTCGGTTAAGTATCCTGTATATATTGTGGGGCAGATTTCCAAGAGTTAAAGCATAATATTATAAATGCATTAAATTTTTTGCCTTTGTTAGTGTTTTCGCCAATGTCATTGACTTAAGGCATGTTTAGTATTTATGTAATATATATATTGTCTTTGTTGGTGTTTTCACCACCAAATTGTTTGTTCTTCCGATGACGATACAATCCATTTTAACTACTATACGTTTTTGTTGATGAAAACACCAATAAAGACATTGTAATCATAAAAAAACTTAGCTATCTTTGATTATAATGTTGTTTGTCGATGAAAACACCAACAAAGGCACAAAATTTTCAACGATAAATAGTTTTACCCCCCAGATTTCCCTGTTCTTCCTGATTCCCTGCGGATAATCAAGTAGAATGGGGGGTGCTCAGAATTTGAAAAATAATTAAATGTATAGAACTTATTTATCTTAAATATCTTATCTTTGTTATTAAATTTTGGTGTTATGACTTATATAGTAATAGATACAAACAATAAGCAAGCAGAAAGTTTTTTAGAGTATGTAAAAACTTTGTCTTTTGCTAAAATTGAAACTGAAGTAAATACCACTACTTTGAAAGCCATGGACTCAGCAAAAAAAGGCAAAACTACAAAACATAAAAACGCTAAAGAACTAATCTCATTTTTGAATAAATAGTATATGTGTATCTATTAAATACAACAAAGCAATTCGAGAGAGATTATAAATTGTGTAAAAAACGTGGTTTAAATTTGGATTTGCTCAATTTGATATTCGATTTATTGTAGGAAAGCGGAAATTTGCCGCTAAAATATAAACCTCATAAATTAAGTGGCAATTATTCCGGCTTTTTTGAATGCCATATTCAAAACGATTGGTTACTGGTATGGGCAACTGATGATGAAAAACAAACAATTACATTAACAAGAACCGGATCGCATAGTGATCTTTTTTAAAAGTTAAATAAATAGTATGCATTTATTTAATTAAGGCTATAAATTATTTCTAATAAGTCTAACATTTTCGTTTAGCTTTGTTATGTAAAAGCCCGTACATCCAGATTTTCCGCAGGGAATCCGGAAGTGAAGATGAAACTCCTCAGAAGACATTTACTTTACAAAGCTAAATGAAAGTGAAAGACTTTTTACATCTAATTTATATTCATACCAACTGTAATATCCATCTCCTAATAAACGCAAATATAAAAAAACAAAAAAATGCCAAAACGGCATAATAATTTATCAAATAACGACATTTTGTCTCACTGCGTTTTTAGATTCAATTGCACAACGCATTAAATACTAATATTTTATACTATTACAAGCAATATAATTCATTTTACTATTTGTCAAAATGTCTTATTTAAGGTTAAGGCATAGGTTTTGATGTATTCCTGATGAACAAAAAAAACAAATAATTATGTACAACAAAAGAAATTTAGGAGTAATGCCCCGTACAATAGGCGGCTTAATGGAAGATTTAATTAGTAATGGCTGGAGCCGAATTAATGAAGAAGTAAGCTCCTTTAATGCACCTGTAAATATACAGGAAACTGAAACAAGTTATGAATTACATTTAGTAGCGCCGGGTCTTAAAAAAGAAGATTTCAAAATTAATTTAGACCGTAATGTTCTTACACTTTCTTACGACCATAAAGAAGAAAATAAAGAACAAGATGGTAAATGGTTACGCAGCGAGTTTAACAGAAACTCATTTAAACGTAGCTTTACATTAAACGAAAAAATTGATGGCAGCAAGATAAACGCAAAATATGCCGATGGTATCTTGTTAGTTACCTTGCCCAAAAAAGAGCCAACAGAACATGTAGCACAAGAAATTACAGTAAACTAAGTTGGTCTAAATTAAAATAGTAAAAGGCAAATTATGCAATTTGCCTTTTACTATTTTATATATTCTTAAAAAAATAAAGCTTAATTATTTCAAAAAATAAATCAAGAACAAATAGCTGCTTTAAGTTTATTTACTTGTTTATTCTTATATAGCATATATATACCAAAACCGATACCGGCTACTACCAGCATTACTAAAGGTATATGGTCTGATATTGGCGTATCCACAACGTCAGTTTCGGTACCGAAACCAGCTTGGGCAAAGGAACTTATTGATATTGTACAAAAAGCTATTAAAGCAAGTATTAATTTATAAGAGCTTCTTATTATCATCTTGTTTTTAGTGTTGTTCTTCATACTGTTACAAAGGTAATATAAAAAACAATTACAGCAACAATATTAATTAAAAATTAGAAAAAAAACTACAAAACCTATAAGCCGGATTCTGTTTTCTGTATAAGCAGAAAGGTTATCATTTATCTGGGATATTATTTGCATAATACCTCAAGCTGCCAACCCACGAACATCGGGCGAGCAGCCCTCAATCGCTCGAATACTTGGCATTTCAGCACGCAAGGTTTACCCCTAAATTATTGTTACCAATAAATACCGTAGTCTCTTACACTACATTTTCACCCTTACCCCTACTTAAAATAAAATAGAGGCGGTAATTTTCTGTGGCACTGTTCTGTCTTCCCCTTCGGAAAGCCTACCTGTTAGGTAGTGCGTTGCTCTTTGCTGTCCGGACTTTCCTCCCTTACTTAATTATAAAGGCGATAACCCGGTTTTGTAGCATTTACAAAGATACTATGCTTTTTATACTATTGTAGTAATATTCTACTTTACTTTACTTTTAAGTCAATACAATTAAAACTTAAACCCTATGGTTAGTGCTACTGTATTTAACACATAGTTGATTTTTGCTGTAGGTATTGTGATTATTTTACCTATAGGAATATTTGTATAATCAACAGAAGAATACGGTTGCTCTTGACGCATGTAATTACTTTGTAAAAAGCCGAAATCTGTAAAGAAATGATGAAAATGAAAGCCTAAGCCACAACTAATATCCAGCCTTTGTGCATTATAATTACTACCTGAAGTAGCCTTATATGGATTTCCATAATACCCTACCCCACCCCGTACCATAAGGTATTGAGCTAATTTTATTTCGGCACCTAACCTATAATTTACAGTTGCCTGATACGAATTACTAATATTAGAATTCATACTACTTGCTTCCTGCTGAAAAGTAGTACCGTTATTATTATCATATCCACCGGGGTATTGATACCTCATTGTACTGTAATCTACATATTCTACATCGGCAGTTATAAACCCGAGTTTTCTTAAAATAACAGCTCCGCTCAGTACTCCTTTCCATGGGGTAGTTAAAGTATAATCAAATATATTTTGATTTAGAGCACCATTTGGAACAGTTAACGCATATTTATTTCCATTTACCTGCGAATACATTTCAGGGGTGGAAGTTTCTTCTAAACTATAATAGGTAGGGGTATGAAAAGAAGCTCCTATTCTTATCAAATCATTTAATTTTAATATTGCACCTATTTTCGCATTAATACCCCCACCTGTAACACTTATATTTTGATTATAATTGAAAGAAGTAAAATTATATGTATTACTTGTATTACCACTTGCTACTGTTTCTGTGTATTGAGAATTTAAATTATAAACCACAGTAGGAATACCAACTGTGAAACCTAACATTAATTTCTCTTTATAATTGCCGCCAAGCGACAATACAAATTCGTTAATGCCACCACTTTGCTGCACACTATTTGTTTGATTGATACCTCCTTTATACGGCACAATAGAATAAAATTTATTATTAGAATCAATGTTAAGCAAATAGCCTTGATACCCTAAATAGCCCAGAGTACCGGATATGCCGGTATCTTGAGGATTTTTATTGGCATCAGCTTGTAATTCCATAGATGCAGAACTTGTAGTATTTTTACCGGTATAAGAATAGTTGCGATTAAAATCGGCTACTTTATTAATACCTATTGCAAACGAAACTGTTTTCCAGTTTCTGTGTTCATAACGCTCTCCCTTAGGGGCATTGGTAAGCACCAAGCCAAAATGGTTTATATTTGAAGATAAATTATTATCTGTAGTATTGACACCAAGAAAGTCGGTTGAAGAATTATTCATATTAATTGTTGGTGTTATAGCAATTTCAGAACTGCGGTACACTCCTAAGCCTGCCGGATTAACACTTAGCGAACCAAAATCGCCGCCAATACTACCCAATCCATTACCAAAACCCATAGAACGGGCAGTACCCTGCACCGATAAATTAGAAAAATTAAAGGCTTGATTTATATCTTGTGCGGCTAAACAATTTACTGTTAATAGCATTGCTGAAAGCAGAACTAATTTTAAATTATTCATACATTTTAATTTTACTTTTTGACAAATCAATTTTCGTGATGTTTAATATGGTTGGTGTTAAAATATACATTGCAAAAACCGTACCTAATTAATAGGCACTCTATCTTAGTCAATTTAGAATGCAAAAATACTATTAAACTTATATAAAAAGGTGATAATAACCTCCTTTACATCAATTTTCTTTATCTCATTATTGTAATTTATCGTTTCAAATAAATTAACTTTGCTAAAAACAATATAGTTATATGTATCCAGAACAAATAGTTGCCCCAATGAAAGCAGAACTTACCAATAATGGTTTTAAAGAACTGCTTAACCCGGAAGATGTTGATAATGCATTGACACAAAAAGGTACTACACTGCTTTTTATTAATTCTGTTTGCGGGTGCTCTGCCGGCACTGCACGGCCGGGTGTAATAATGGCTGTACAACATTCTACAAAAAAACCAGACCAAATAACTACTACTTTTGCAGGTTTCGATATTAATGCTGTAAGCAAAGCACGTACTTATTTATTACCTTACCCTCCATCATCACCTTGTATTGCCTTATTAAAAGACGGCGAAGTAGTACACATGATAGAGCGCCACATGATTGAGGGTCGCCCTGCACAGATGATTGCCGCTAATCTAATTAAAGCATTTGAAACATATTGCAATTAATTTACAATAAATATTCATTTCTCTGCCATAGTAGTACTACTATGGCAGTTTTTATTTAAAAATGGTATTTTGAGTAAAATAATAGTGGTATAGTACCGTATATTTGTATAAATAAAACCATACATGAACGCTAAAAGAAAAAAAACACTATTTATAATACTGTTTATTATTCTTTTAATGCCTGCCTTGCAACAGTTTCTACCATTTGTAAAAAGTAGTGAATTGTATGGATTCTTTCCAAACGCCAAAGATGTTTCATTTTCTTTAGATAGTTGGCTAACAGATGAATATCAAACCAAAAAAAATAAATTTATTAATGATAATATGGGTTTACGCCCTGATTTAATTAGATTGAACAATCAATTAAACTATTCTTTATTTAAAACTATAAGCAAAGGACATGTTATTGAAGGATTAAACAATTATCTATATATTGATGAGTATATTGATGGTTATTTTGGTAAAGATTTTATTGGCAATAATGTAATAAACAAGAAAATGCTTATGATAAAAGCATTACAAGACACACTAAATAGCATGGGGAAATCATTAATATTAGTCTATAGTCCGTCAAAAGAGTTTATGTACCCAGAAAACATTCCTAATAAATATAAACAGTTAAAAAAGTCTGTAACTAATTATGACGTTTTTACTCACAAAGGCGATTCTTTAAAAATAAATCAAATTGATTTTATTAGTTATTTTAATTCTATGAAATATAAAACAAAGTCTGTTTTATATTCTAAACAAGGTATTCACTGGTCTGTTTATGGGTCTTATATTGCAGCAGACACTTTTATAAGATATATTGAACAATTGCGAGCTATAAAAATGCCACATATTTACCAAACAAACCTATTGCAAACTGATGAAATTAAATTTCCTGACAATGATATTGCCAGAACAACAAATTTAATTTTTCCGATAGTTAAGGAAACGATGAGTTACCCAACAATAGAATATAAGTTAGATATAACAACTACTAAACCCAAAATAATATATTTAGGTGACAGCTTTGTAAAGATATGGCTTATGGAATATTTACTTGATAATATTAATGAAGACTGGACCTATTGGGATTATTATAAAGGTCTATGGACAAAAAATAGTTTCAAAAGTGGTATAACAGATGGTACAACAATGGAAAATTATGATTGGCAATCTGCAATAAAAGAAAATGATTGTTTAGTAATTATGTACACAACCAGTAATTTGCCCGAATTAGGAAACGGTTTTATTGAAATGGCTTACAACTATTATTATCCTAAAAAAATAATTGAATAAATTGAGCTAAATTACGAATTGAAAACGTTCCTATTTGCTCTTGACCTAAAACAGACAAAGAAAATTTTGAATAGTTGCTTTATTGCTTAGAATAAATGGAGTATCATTTTTGATAAACGAAAAAGAAACATTCAAAGCAAAAGCAGGCATGTGAAAAAAAATCTACTTATTCTATAAACAAGTCTAAATACTATTCTAAGATGGTTATTTTTCCTTGGTACGACATTATAAGCTTAAATACACCTAAAACTACCAATGCAATTTACGGACATTTATCGGATTTAAAGAACAAATTAAGAAATCATAATAGATTATTTATTCCTTTTATTTTGAGACAATTTTTATTTTGCTATTGTAAAAATGAAAGTAGTACCATGCCCTATTTCTGATTTTACTTTTACATCTCCACCTAATTTTTCAACAAGTCTTTTTACTATCGGAAGCCCGATGCCCATACCATTATTATCATTTTTATTTTTATCTAATCGCTCAAATAGTTCAAATATTTTCTTTTGGTCTTTTTCTGCAATGCCCGGTCCATTATCAATTATCTCGAAGATATAAAAAGATTTATTTTCATCAATTTTTATCTCAATTTCCCCATTCAATTTATTGCTGTGTTTTATTGCATTATCACATAAATTCAATAAAATTTGTTTTATTGCAATACGAGAAGTAGTTATAAAATAATCATTTTTATTAAATATTAATTTTATGTTTTCAGGAATATTTAATAAATTTTTGACTTCTTCTATTAAAGTAGTTATGTTTACAATTTCTATATTATCTACAAACAACTGGGAAGACTTTGAATATTCTAATATACCGTTTACCATTTCTGACAACTGAAGGGCAGCATCGTTAACAAATATCAAATACTCTTTCCCCTCATCTGGCATATTATCCATATAAATATCTTTCAATAATTGAGTTATAGATAAAATATTGTTTAATGGACTACGGATATCATGAGAAGCAATATAAGAAAATTTCTCTAAATCGGAATATGCATTTTTTAATTCTGTTTGCTTTTCTTTTAATTCTGATAATTTTCTTTTCAGCTCTAATGGAGAAACTAATTGTCTTGCAATTGCGATTAATGCTTTTTTCTTTTCAGTATTTATAGAATGTAAATCGGAAACTAAAATACAGATATTTCCAAAAACACTTTTGTTTTGTAATGATATTAAAGGTACGCAGATTAAATAACCAATATAATCTTTGTCTGATTCAGGAATTGAACTAAGGTTTATACTATTTTCTAAAATACTAATTTCATTATTAGAATTTTTGCATTGTTCAATATTAAAATAATATGAAATTTTTTCTAATGTAAAATTTTTATCAATTGATTTAAACCATTGCCTACTTGTATCTATAATACATACTCTATTTGCATCTGTACCGCAAACGATAGAAATTAATTGTATATTATCAACAAAATCTAATTCCTGAATAGATTCCAGAATATAATAGTCATCAAATGATTTTAATCTTTCTTGTTGATTTATTGGTAATGAAGTAAATTTCATTAATAGTAAGCAAATTTTACAACAAAATTAAACAAAAAAATCTATATAAACTTTAAGAAATTCTTATTTATTTTAAATTGATTTTTTAGAAAGCAAAAACACTAACTTACCATAATTTTGGGCAAGACCAACTATAAGTAGGGTTTTTATCACGTTTGTGTATTTTCCCGAAATAAAGCAATGATATTTCATAAGATCCCATACCGCTTGTTGCAGTATAAAAATTAGATATGTTAATATCATAAGATAAACCTATTCGCATTCTAGACCATTCTATTGCTACATAAGGGGCAATAGCATCATGATATCTATACCATGCACCAAGAAATAATATTGTATTTCTTTGATAATCTTCATCATGGTCCGGGTTAAGAATAAATCCAACTGACGACCCTACTAAAACCTCTGTAGCACTTGCTTGTGTTTGATATAAAGCACTTGCATATAAAACAGTAGATTCATTTAGGTCTATTGAGCCACCTAAATAACCTGTATGACGTTGATGTATTAAAGTTATTTTATCCTGAAGAAATGTTTGGTTGGGTTCTGTTAAATGATAAAAAGAGTAGCCCAAATAAAGTTCAGAGTGAAACCCTACTTTTCCATAATACATAATTCCTGTATTAAAATCCGGGTAAGAAAGGTCAGCATTTTTTAAATTTTCTGTTAGTGCTTTTGATGCTAACCCTGTGGCTGGGTCTATCATGTCCTCAAAAACAAGTTTTTGAAAATCCAAATGCTTTTGTACTAAAACTGTTTGAAAACCAAATGAGATATGCTGTTCTTTTTCTCTACCAAAGCCTTTGTGATATGCTAATGAAAGTCCCATTGTAGTATTTGTTAATCCACCTGAACCTGCTTTGTCTGACAAACCCATTACACCAATACCTATTGCATCACCATCAGGTAGTTTATTTCTTAGCATTGCCATATCAAAAGACACAGTCATTGTAGTATAAGGATAGGAAGAAACAGAAGACCATTGTGTACGATAATTTGCTGCTAATCTTATATCATCAGGCACTTGCCCGGTAGTAGCAGGGTTTAAAGTAAGTGGAGAAGTAAAATATTGGGTAAAATGTATATCCTGCGCTTTTAAAACACCGGAAAAAATAAGTACTAAACTTGTAAAAAGTATAATTTTTTTCATTTTCAAATTAATTATAGAAAAATTAGAACTATCAAAAGTATAAACAGCTATAAAATTATACTTTTTTAATTAAAGACCAAAAATTTTTTTTAAAGGTTGGGTTAAGATTGTCTTTTATTACCAAAACACAAATCACCGGCATCGCCTAATCCCGGAACAATATAACCTTTTGCCGTTAATTCTTCATCAATGGCTCCGGTCCAAATGTGTATATTAGGGTAATGCCTAATTAATAATTCAATCCCGACAGAGCAAGCAATTGCAGTAACAACATGTATTTCGCTTGGCAAATCATAGTCAACAAGCGTACTTATTGCCAAATTAAGCGAAGCCCCTGTTGCCAGCATAGGGTCTGCTATAATCAATGGTCTGCCGGCAAGTTCCGGACTTGTTAAATATTGTTGGTATATCTCAAAAGAATCATCATTTCTGCTATGTTTTCTATAAGCACCAATAAAGGAGCTGTCTGCTTTATCAAATACATTAAGCAAGCCATTATACAATGGCAATCCGGCTCGCATTATAGAAACGATTACGGGTTGTTTTTTTAATATTTTACAATTCGTTTCCCCTAATGGAGTGGAAACTAAGACTTCTTCATATTGCAATGTTTTACTTATTTCATAACCTGCTATCTCTCCAAGTCTTTCTAAATTTCTACGGAATCTCATTCTATCAACTTGTATGGTAGTATCCCTAATTTCTCGTATCCATTCGGAAATAATAGAATTTGTATTATCAAAATTAGTAATCATTTTCTTTGGTCTTAAATTATTTTATTAATAGTATAAGCTAAACTAACTTTTTAAAATAAAATTTTTGCATAAAAATATTTTACAAATATAATTATTCAAATCAAGATGTAACTTTAATCTTACTAACAAAAGTTAGAAAAAAAGGCATTCTATTGTTTTGCCATCACTAACAATCCGTTTAAAGTTGCTAAGGGATTACTGCTATTCCAAATTGCACCATATACAGCTGCACCATCAAATTTAAACTGCTTTAAAATTGGGATATGTGGCACATTTACCCCGCCCAAACCAATAATTTTAGGGCAGTAAAGGTTATTTTTTGTTAGTTTTTGCTTTAGGGCTACAGCACCATTTAAGTCTATTGAAGCAGTATAACCCTCTTTTGAGATACTGTCGAACACAGGACTGATAAAAAGATAATCAAATCGTTTTTTTTCTTCTACAATTTCATTCCATGTGTGAGTAGATGCAGAAATAGTAATATTTTTATTATTTGAAATATTATTATATATGTTTCCGTCTTTTCTTGCAACACTATTTAAATGAATTCCACCAATTTCAAGTTCTTTCACTAAGTCAAATCCTCCGTGTAATACTATTTTGGAATAATATTCCTTTTTAATTTTCAAAATATATTCTCTATATTCTTTTAAAGTAAAACTTGGCTTTCTAATATGTATTTTTTCTAAGCCATTATCTAAAAGCATGTTTATTGTATCAATTTCATGGTTTTTTAGATTATCCGGCGTAAGAACAATTATCTGCATAGGCAATTTAGTAAAACAGCAATAATACAGACAAAAGTATTATTAAAAGAATTATTTTATAATTAATTGATTATTTTATTTTAGGTATTGTATATCAATACTTAAAACATTTTTTTTGTAATTCTGTATAGTCAAAAAAAATAATTTTACATGTAAAATTATTGCTAATAAAAAAAAATAAAATAGATTATTCCGATTTTTCTAAATGATATTTAATTAAGCCATCCATTGGGCTTTTCATAATATTACCCAATTCCAATTCATACTGATTACATAGGCTTTCAATAATATCTTTAAAGCCAAAAGCAATAGAGCCGATAAAATACAATGGTAAATTCCAACTTTGTCTATATTTCAGAATATTTGTTTGAAAAAAATCATTTAAACAATCTTCAATAATATTCTCTACCATGTAATGCCCTCTGTTTTCGGATAATACAGAAACAAAAGTAGCCAAATACCTATTGGGATAAGGTTCGTGATATAATTTATTAACTATGTGCCTAACATCGCTACCGAAATGCATTTCAAAATGCATTTTTAGCTCTGCATCAAATGTGCCATAAGTATAATACTGTAATATCCTTTTTCCCATATAATTACCACTACCCTCATCGCCAGCAATGTATCCTAAAGAGGGTTGTTGTTCTTTTACATTTTTGCCATTATAATAACCCGAAGAGCTTCCTGTACCTAAAATACAAATCATACCTTTTTTATCTCCGCATATAGACCTTGCTGCAGCTAACAAATCACCCTCTACTTTTACTTTTTTCACACCGAAATGTTCAATCATTATTTCCTCTAATAAAGCCTGCTTTTCTTTTGTAGAAGCTCCTGCACCGTAATAAAACAATTTACTTGCTTTATGTTCCTCATTGTTCCATTCCAATTCTTTTTGTAAGGTTTTTAATATGTCTTCTTTGCTTTGTAAATACGGATTAAAACCAGAAGTAGTAAAATATAAAGGCTCTTTACCTTTTTTAATAAGACACCAATCGGTTTTAGTTGAGCCACTGTCTGCTAAAAGATAAGCTTTCATACATTGATTTTATAATACAAATATGCGAAATGAAATGCTACTTTCCTAATTATTTTTTAATTGAGAGCAATTATTTTTTTTAAAAATCAAGATAAATATAAATTTACTTCATAACATAAATATGAATTAACAATAAAAAAATAGGGCAGTTCCCATTAGTGAAAACTGCCCTATAATAATTCATTTGTATTTGTTATGCTACCTCTGCTGCAACTTCTCTTCTAATTACATTTAATGCCTCCATTATCTTATTTAATTCTCGTAAAGGATTCTGCTGCAACTTCTCTTCTAATTACATTTAATGCCCCACCGGCTTTAAACCACTCTATTTGTTGTGCATTATAGGTATGGTTTAGCTTTATTTGATCTTTACTACCATCTTTGTGATTCAGTACCATTGTTAATGGTGTACCTTCTGCGAAAGTAGTTAAACCCAAAATATCTAATGAGTCGTCTTCTTGTATTTTGTTATAATCTTCTTTGTTTACAAAAGTAAGAGCAAGCATACCTTGTTTTTTCAAATTTGTTTCGTGTATGCGGGCAAAACTCTTTACAACAATAGCATTTACACCTAAATGACGAGGCTCCATTGCAGCATGTTCTCTACTACTTCCTTCGCCATAATTTTCATCCCCTACTACTACACTCGGCATTCCGGCTGCTTTGTATGCACGTTGCACTGTAGGTACTTCTCCATATTCACCTGTCAATTGGTTTTTTACTTTATTAACCTCCATGTTAAAAGCATTTACAGCACCAATCAACATGTTATTAGAAATATTATCTAAGTGTCCGCGATATTTCAACCAAGGTCCTGCCATAGAAATATGGTCAGTAGTGCATTTACCGAATGCTTTAATTAATAATTTAAGTCCGGTCATTTCCTTTCCATCCCACTCTTTAAATGGTTCTAAAAGTTGTAATCTGCTACTGGTCGGGCTTACAATTACACTTAACCCGGCACCACTCGCAGCAGGTGCTATATAACCTGCATCTTCAACAGCAAAGCCCTTAGCAGGTAATTCAAGTCCTTTAGGCTCATCAAGCATTACCTCCTCTCCATTTGCATTTTTTAATTTGTCTTTTAATGGATTAAAAGATAAACTGCCAGCTATAGCAAGAGCTGTAACAATTTCGGGCGATGCTACAAATGCATGTGTTGAAGCCAAGCCATCATTCCGTTTTGCAAAATTTCTATTGAAGGATGTTATAATTGTATTTTTTCTATTTGGGTCGTCTATATGTCTTGCCCACTGCCCAATACACGGCCCGCAAGCATTTGCTAATAATTTACCGCCCAATCTATCAAAGGTATCTAACATCCCATCACGCTCTATTGTAAAACGAACCATTTCGGAACCGGGAGTGATTGTAAATTCACTTTTTGTTTTAAGACCTAAAGCTATTGCATTAGTTGCTATTGAAGCAGAACGTGAAATATCTTCGTAAGAAGAATTGGTACAAGAACCTATTAGTGCTACTTCTACAGTATCGGGCCAATTGTTTTGTTTTACTGCGGCTGCCATTTGGCTTATTGGGGTTGCATAATCGGGTGTGAATGGCCCGTTTATATAAGGCTCCAATTCATCTAAGTTAATTTCAATTAATTGGTCGTAATAAGCTACCGGATTAGCATATACTTCAGGGTCGGGTCTTAAATGTTCTTTAACTTTAAAAGCCAAATCTGCAACATCGGCACGGTTTGTACCACGCAAATAATCACCCATTTTTTCATCGTAAGCAAAAACAGAACAAGTAGCACCAATTTCAGCACCCATGTTACAAATAGTACCTTTACCTGTACAGCTAAGGCTGTCGGCACCCTCACCAAAATATTCAACAATAGCACCGGTACCACCTTTAACGGTAAGTATGCCTGCTACTTTTAATATTATATCTTTGGCAGATGTCCAACCACTCATTTTACCTGTAAGATGAACACCGATAATTTTAGGCATTTTCAATTCCCAAGGTAATCCTGCCATTACATCTACTGCATCGGCACCACCTACGCCAATGGCAAGCATACCTAAACCACCTGCATTGGGTGTATGGCTGTCTGTGCCTATCATCATACCACCCGGAAACGCATAGTTTTCTAATACTACCTGATGAATAATACCTGCACCCGCACGCCAAAAACCAATACCATATTTATTTGATATTGATGCTAAGAAATCATAAACTTCTTTGTTTACATCTATTGCTGTTGCAAGGTCTTCTACTGCTCCTGTCTTAGCTTGTATTAAGTGGTCGCAATGCACCGTACTTGGTACAGCAACTTTATCGCGACCACATGTGCTGAATTGTAATAAAGCCATTTGCGCTGTAGCATCTTGCATGGCTACACGGTCCGGGTTAAAGTTTACATAATCTTTACCACGATTATATGCCGCATCAGGCCAATCGTCTGTATGGGAGTATAAAATTTTCTCTGCTAATGTTAGCGGACGACCTAATAGCGTGCGTGCAGATACTACTCTTGCCGGTAATTTATGGTAGGTACTGCGAATTAATTCAATATCAAATGCCATGGGTGAATGTTTTTAAATATTATTTATTTCGTTCGCAAAATTACACAAATTGTTGAAAGGGTGTAATTGCAATTTAAATTATTATAGACAAAATACTTTTGCTAATGACATTACATGATGCTAAATACAATAAATACTATTGTAAAAAAATAGGTTAGTATCTGCTCTAAAATTATGAAACCCAAATATAAATAAAAATAAAAAAAATAATAAAGCAAAAACTAACTGAGTAATAAACCGCTTCTTTTTGTCTGGAATAAATCTAAGACAAATTGATTAAAATATAAAAAGAGCCATAATCAATAAAGTCTATGGCTCTTTTATATTTTTCAGGTGTTTTTTATCTCAACAAAGTAATATTTCCTTGATGCTTTTCTTTCTCACCATCCTTAAATGTTGCCTCTATTATATAGATATATACGCCTTCAGGTTGTTGTATATCATTTAAATTACCATCCCAGCCTCTGCCGTCTGTTCTCGTTGTCTCAAATATTAATTGTCCCCAACGATTATAGATGTCCATTTTAAAAGTAACCAAGCTGCTCGTTAATAATTGTCTCGGGAAGAAATAATCATTGATACCGTCTCCATTGGGGGTAAATACATTCGGTACATTCATATAACAATCCGATTTCACCAATATCGTATCCGTTAATTCGCATCCGTTAATACGTACGGTAGCATAATAGTTACCCGGTAGTGTTACATTCACCGATGCCGTACTGTCCCCTGTATTCCAACGCCAGTGTGCATTCGGGTTTCCAATATTTGTTTTGTCCATTAATGTTAACATATCACTTCCCGGACATATTGCCGTATCGCCACCCAAATAGATTTGTGGATATGGTATTACATTTATTGTTTTGCTCGCACTTATATTCGGACAAGCTCTATAATAGGCTACCATATTTACGGTTATTGTGCCTGTAGCTTCATAACCATGTATTACAGGGTTTACATTCTGCATGCTATCTCCGTCTCCAAATTCCCACGATACACCTAAATTCCCTATTTGGGTATAGTCGCCTGTAAACGTTACCGCTCCGCCACGGCAAAATATAGTGTCGGTAGCTAAGATTGCTGCCGGACTCGCAGAATCCACATATAAATACTGTATATTCGTATCTCTACACGGTACATCATTGGTAGCTATCAACATTACTTTATATACAGACGAATGTGGATAAAAATGGGTGGTCGTTGCTACTGCCGTTGAGGTTGCTCCATCTCCAAAACTCCATACATAACTGTTTCCGGTACCGGTAGAACGATTGGTAAAGTTTACCGTACTGCCCTGGCAAATTGGGCTATGGTCTATTGTATCGTCTGCATGTACAAAATTAGATAAAGTAATTGTTTTTAAGGTACTGTCAAAGCATCTTGTATTCGACAATATCAATTTTATCGTATAAGTTCCTTGTCCATAATAGATATGAGTAGGGTTCTTATTGGTGTCTGCCGGTGTACCGTCTCCAAATGTCCATGTGTATATCATTCCTGAATCAGGGGTAGATAAATTCGTACATTTTACCGTATCTCCTTTACATCCCAAATGTATTAAGGTATCGAAACCAGAACTGATACTTGGTGCTGTTAATGCCGGAGGTGTTAAGGAGTTGGATGTACAACTGCCCGAATGAGCTACAAAACCGGCATAACTACCTGCACATGCATTCTGTATTACAAACAAACTGTCTGTGCTTACATAGGCACTTACTGCTGTTTGCGGCACTCCGTTAAAGGTATAATTTACCGTATCTGTTTGTCCGGGATGCAAGCCATGTAAAATAATTTCTCCATTGCAGAAACCACATATTGTTGGGTTCGTTTCCGTAACATAACTCATAGTAAATGGCGGATTAATTAACGTATCAGGCCCCATTACATTCGATACGCAAGTACCGTATTTCAATTTTATATTACTGTAAATGCCCGCAGGTAATCCGGTAAGATGGGCAATACTATCTAAACCTATTAATACATTCATAGTTCCGGGTGTGCCATTAAATAAATAAGTTACGGTATCTATTGCTCCCGATGGTAATTTTTTGATGTCAATTGTACCAAAACCGCCACAGTATATAGGTGAGCTAAAGGTATCAGTAAGAATAAACGGCGGGGGTACAGGCATATTTACAAACGTATCTACACCGCATAAAGTGGATACATGTGAGTATATTTTAAAAGTATCTATTCCCGGAGCAAGTGTATCGCTAAATACACCGGTAACACTCGGGTAGGTTTGTATGGTGGTACCACCCTGTATTACATCTATTACCCATGGCGAACCGGCACCTCCCGGTATTAAAGTTACAATACCGCTTGATGTGCAAGAACTTTGAGATACCACAGCCAATGAGATGGCAGGAACCGGTAAAATATTTATTGAAAAGGCTTTTACAGTTCTACCGTTTACAGGGCAATTGTCATCAGTAAAGTTTAAATAAAATACATAAGAACCGGGAATTGTAGCATTCGAATTCCAAGTAACTAAGCAATCGGGGTGATTGGTAGAATCGTTGGTTACCGTAAGTGTACATCCGGCAGGCATACCGGTTGAAGTAACAAAAATATGATTGTTTGTATCCGATGGTTCGCGAGGTGAAATATGGAACGTGAATGGACCTGAGTTTTGGCATATATTAAAATTAACGCTATCCGGGGCAATAGAACCACCTCCGGTTGCACCGGTCATAGCACCGGTAGGTGGTACATTGGCACAGGCAATAACAACAAATGTCATTTCTCGCTGACAAGTACCCACTAAAGTATCATGACGGTACTCTCTCATATTATATACTACTAATGACCTTTGCAAAGCATTGGGAACAAAATCTAATTGCCCTGTTGTAGTACCAAAAACAAAGGTACCGGCAGTAACATTAAGGGGAGTAGTCGCACTTACTGGTACACCTGTCCAAGCGGTACCAGTATAGGTAACATAGGAAATTGTCCAGCCTGAACTTGGGCAACTACCATAGGCAGAACCATCCATACCGGGTACTAAAAAATAAGATAAACTGTCGCCATCGGGGTCTATCGCAACAGGGTTATAGGTATCCGCATCATTTAAGCAGAAAAACGGTGTTGGTGGTTGTGTAAGTACAGGACTCGAATTATAATGACCTACATTATCAAGTGTGTCTATTAACTGTGTAGTAGTACCACCAAATATATTTGTAATAGCAGCGGCGCGACCAGGCAAAGAACCGGCAGCCGTAGGGCCTGCAAAACAAAAACGCCAATAGTGCGATGTATGAGGAACTGTGTACATAGCTGTATAAACAAATTTCTTAATACCAGGCAATGGGTAACTAGTATTTGTACATTGTGTACTGTCTAAAGAACTTGGGCACACTGGGGTAATCTCAATACCCATGTGCGGGTTCGTAGGTGTATCAATAGTAAGTGTAACACTTGTAACATAAGTATTACCGTCATAAATACAAATTATCGGTTGCGTATAGGGTAACGTTTCAAATGCACCTGTGGTAGTACCGCAATTACCATACATTACAACAGTAAGTTTATACTGGTCGCCTACAATATGTGTGTATAATAAATCCATACCTACCACATGCGATGCCTTTGCAGTAATTGACAGCGTAAATAATAAGCCGCAAACCAATAAGCTTTTTATTAAGACAGTAAGGTTGAAAAAAGATTTTTTCATAAAAAATTTAATTACAATGTTTTAAAAATACAAACTACTTTCTAAGTAATTGGAATATGGTAAAGATATATAACTTTTAACAGACAGTATAATAAGCTGTTTTGGTTGGTAAAAATAAAAAACTTTACAACTATTTTTTAGAAAACTACGAAAAAAAATTGTTTAAAAATAAATATCTAAAAAATGCGGTATTTGTATAAATTATTGCAAAGCAATCAAATAATTCAAAGAAGGGACGGGAATTGTTAACGACATAGATATATTGATATGCTATAATAAAACAGAATGCCTTATTATCTTGTTTGCATTAAAAAGTAAACCTAAAAAACTACAAGTATAAATTACATGCACTTTAAAAAAATGAAAGTAATACAAATAATTGTATTGCAATATTACAAATATAAAATCAATAAAATTCTTTCAATTCTGCCTCTTCACATACCAACGAATAGATTTCTTTCTGTCTATTTATTGTATTTAACTCTTTCAGGAGGGTATGTTTCTTGATTTCTCCTGTCCTGAAATTATTTTTAAAATACTCAGTTTCCGATTTAAATGACCACAAATGTGCGTCACCCATTAATTTCCCTGTTATTTCATTGCCATTAACTGAAAAAGTGATGATTCGTTCCATGTGTTTAGATTTTAAAAAATAAAAAAAATATATACATTTTAAGTAATCCAGGTTAACTAAAAACTTTTTGCAAGTTAATTTAAAGTTACAGTTTGAATATTAAAACGAAGTTACAACTAAATATTCAAACTAACAATTTTTATTTTTATTAAAAATAGCTCAATTGTGCCTTTATTCACAAATTGATTACTAAATATTTTTTTTGACATTTAATTGACATATTTCAAAAATGACATTTAGTAAAATATAAATACAGTAAAAAAAACAATAATATACAAACATATAATAATTGCGGAATTATAAAACATAGCAATAACATATAAAATACAGTAAAATATTTTAAATGCCTTGCCTTAAATTAAAAGAAGGAATAAATTATTCGTCTTCTTTTACATACTTTAATAAAGTTGGGAATAAATAATTAGGATTTATGGGTTTATAAATAAAATCACTGATTCCTATTTTCCGTGATGCCTCCTGCAATTCGGAAGATGTAGATGCAGTTAAAGCTAAAATGGGTATCTCTTTGTTGAATTTTCTTATTTCAGTAGTAGCTGTTAATCCGTCCATTACAGGCATCTGCACGTCCATTAAAATAATATCGTAAGTATCTCGTTTGGCTTTTTCTACTGCTATTAAACCATTTTCTGCTACACTTACCTTTGCATTCCAATTTGTTAGCATTTTTTCTGCAAGCATAATATTAAACTCAACATCTTCCACTACCAATATTCTTAACCCTTTTAAGTCATTATTACTTTCGTTATAGCTGGTAACGCTTTTTTTAGTTTGATTACATTTCCCGAATTTTAAAGAAAAATAGAACTTAGACCCTTTCCCAGGCTCACTTTCTAGATAAATATCGCTATTTTGTAATTGTAACAATTTACGTATTATTGCTAAACCTAATCCCGACCCACCATATTCTCTTGTAATATGTGAATGTTCTTGTGTAAAACGTTCAAATATTAAATAGTGTTTATCTCTACTTATTCCAATACCCGTATCTGTTACAGAAAAATAAATCTCCACATTTTCTTCTGTACTATTTTTCAAAGATACCTCTATAATTATTTTACCATTATGAGTAAATTTTATGGCATTAGACAATAGATTATTTAAAACCTGATTTAATCTAGTGCTATCGCCAACTACTAATTCCGGTATATCAGAATCAAACATTATTTTTACCGAATTGCCCCTTTCTTCTGCCCTAATTTTATTTGCTAATTTCAGGTCATTTACTAACTGTCTAATGTCAAAATCTCTTTCTGCAAATATTATTTTGCCTTCTTCAATTTTACTGAAATCAAGAACATCATTTATTAAACTTAATAAATTACCTGCTGAAATTTGTAAAATTCTAAGATATTCTAATTGATAAGGTTGAGGATTTTCGTGTAACAATAAATGTATATACCCAATTATAGCATTTAATGGTGTTCTTATCTCATGGCTCATTACAGACAAGAAATCTCCTTTTGCCTTTGCTGCATTTTCGGCAGAATTTTTTACTTGAATTAAGTAAAACTCTAATTCTTTTGTTTTTACAATTTGCTCATGTAAAAAACCAATAATATCAATTAAATCATTATTAGAATCCTCTAATCCTTCTATTGCTTCAGGGTCTAAATCTCTAATTGCTTCTTTTAATTGAAGTATGGACTTATCTCTAATTTCATTTTGTGCTCTAAATTTCTTTACAGCTTCCATATATTCCGTTTCGCTGATAGCAAAAGCATGATCTGATATTTTCTTGTCCTTTTCAAAAGCATCATAATATTCGCTTATAGATGAAAGAAAAGGTGTTAAACGGTCATCTTCCACAAAACTTTGAGGAAGTAGTTTTTTTATTTGCCTTTCTAATATTTTATGGTAATTCATGCTTAATTTAGCTTCTATTATGGTAATTCGGCAAAGGTAGTAATTGTCATTGTTTGATTGTGTAATTCACACTCGGTAATTGAATTAAATGGTGCTATTTCTCCATTAGAATAAAATCCTGAAATTACAGTATCATTTCCGAATACTTCCTTCGCAATTTCTATTTCTTCAACAGTTCTGGTTTTTAGTATTAGTTTTCTACCAACGCAACTTACTAATATAGCAAGTTCGGGTTTTTTAATATTAAAATTTTCAATAGAAAAATTAGCAGCAGAAAAAGAGCCTTCTATTATTCTGTCAAAATTTGCTTTCATTAATCTAACCCTACTGCCCTCGGGCATATTACCGGCAAACGTCATACTATTATTTTTCTCATTCACAGATAGTATGGTACGTACAAGTGTGCCATGGGGTTCTTCAACTTTAAGTGCTATCGGGAAAAGTAAAGCGGATGAGGGTAACTCATCTACATACTGCCCTAAATATGTTTTATATAAATCTAATGCATTTTTTGAATCCAATTCGTAAAGCACGTTTTTATCGGCTCTTGTTATTGTTCTTTCTTGTCCAAATTCATCCCAGCCGCCAACAGAACCATGACCTATGACTATTTTCTTACCATAAAATCCAATACCAATTACATTACCGCTTTTCGGTATGCTATTTAGCCCGACATACGAATTGATAAATTTTGCTCCATCTCCGGCAAGCCCTCCTGTTATTATTACTTTATTTAAATTATTTTTATTTAAACCGTTTACTAAATCAGTACCGTTAATTTTTACTCCATCTGCTATTACAAAAACAAAGCTAAGGTCTTCTGCCATTAATTCATTCATTAGCTCTAAACCTGTTTCGTAACTGCTATTATTTATTATTTCACGTTCAATACATTTAATTCCGGTATTTTCAAACTGTATTGCAGTTGCTACTAAAGAATTATCAAAAACATTTTC
The DNA here is from genome assembly GCA_903929195.1 of uncultured Bacteroidota bacterium. Lineage (GTDB taxonomy): Bacteria > Bacteroidota > Bacteroidia > Chitinophagales > Chitinophagaceae > CAIYTT01. The sequence continues at coordinate 26,133 of CAIYTT010000083.1, read as the reverse complement.
GTCTATTATTTCGCCCGATGTGGATGCTAAAACAATATATGCATTGGGGTATTTCTGTTTTAAGAAATCAAAAATTTCAGGATTTGTAATTAAATCGCAACAACCAAATGTTAAAACTAATTGACATTTAGTAGTATCCATCAAACTCTCTTTTTGGTATTCATTCCAATTATTATTAATAAATAAATGTTGTTTAATATTCATAATAAATAATATTTACCCCCTTTTGCAAAACTAAATATTTTGCAAACAAAACAAAACTATAAAAATTAATTGATAGATACTCTATAAAATTCTTTTGAAAGCTTATTTTAAGAATTGATACAAAACAAATTGACTATGTATCTTCAATTACCCAATCTTGCAACAAATAAAATTCTCTAAAATGAAGACCCCGCATCAAGATGTGCGTGATATACCCCTCCGGTACCTGTTGGATTTTGATGGCAAACAAAATAACATTTCCTGTTTGGTATATCTATCATTTTTCCATTTGTAGCATTGGGTCTAATGATTGATGTATCAAAATTACATAGTTTTTCGAATGCAGAAGCCATACTACCACCATTAGTCCCTAACGAACCATCATATCCGTGTGGGTCGTGGCAGGTGGCACAACCTACATATTTAAAAAAGTGTCCTGAAGAAATATTAGTATGTATATTGGTTACTATAGATAAATTATGACATTGGAAACATAATGTCCAATGGGTGCTAAGGTCAGAGCTTGTCCAACCGGTACCTAACATAGGGAATCTAGTAGTATCATAAGCTGCTTTTAGAATTGCAACATTCGATGACCCATGCGGTCCTGCCGGTGAGCCACTGCCATCGCTTGCATGGCAATCGGTACAATATATCATGCTTGATACGGTATATGGGGTAATAAGACTTGACATGGAGGTGTTTTGACCGGCAGCTTCAACAGGATGATAGGATACATTGGTTGTAGCAAAATCTAAACGCCTATTCCCTACCCCTCTATATCTTGTTATATACCTTGTTGTTGCTTGATTATCAGCATGACAACGAAAACAAATTTCGTATTGATAGGTTACGGTATTTATAGCAGTACCGCTTGAATTGATGCCTTTTACGTCCATACTATTACCATTAACATAAGGTGCGCTTGCAGTAGAAGCATTAGTAGCATGCGGATTATGACAATCAACACATTCAACATGTTTTGTACTCATTAATGCAGTTTCTGTGGGGTCATGTACACCGGTATAGCCATATACATTATGTTTATATGCCTTTGTAAATTGTGCTTCAATATTTTTAGTTGCTACATTTCCATTATGGCAATTCAAGCAGTTATCTTCTTCATTTAAATAATTCATTATACGTGCTGCCCCACCTGCTGTATGAGGCTGATGGCAGTTTTCGCATGCATTATCTGCTACATTTGTATAACTGGAATGCATCCAAGGATTTACACCAGACCCATTCCACGTTTTTGTAGATGTATTATGTGTACTTGTACTCCAGTAATTACGGTCATGGCAACTAAAACAAAGAGCCGAACCTTGATTGGTAGTAACCAAAAACTTTGAGTTTGTATTATCGTGTGCATCATGACAAGATGTGCATTGCATTTTCCCATTATTATCTAAAGCTACAGGTGCAATAATTGCAGAAGGAGCCTTTAACTGACCGGCTGCAGCAGCTAATGCCGAATTATATACAAAGGAAATAGGATGGTCGTCTGATAAATTGGTAGATAAATTTGTTTTACCCGTAGGCATTGTAGTTATTGAACCAAAACTGATAGTAGAACTTGGATTTACAATACTGCCCAAAGCAATAGTACCGTCATGACAAGAAAGACATAATATAGAAGTACCATCAGGCTGGCCTACAGAAGCATGCAAGGTAGAACTGGAATAAAGAGTATAGGAGGTACCCGGAGTACTCCGATTCCATAATGGTTTTGAAGCGGTAGCATTATGGGGTGTATGGCAGAATTTACATACTTCTGTTTCAGTTGTAGCCTTTACTGTTCCCGGACCACTTGATGATAAATTATGTTTTGTATTTACAATTGACTGTGCATTGGCAACTATTGGCAAGCAAACGATTAAAATAACTGTTTTTATATTCAACATTGTTTTATTTTTTAATCATTAATGAGTTTAAAAATTTGAATACGAGAATTATAGGTATCGGCAACATAAATATAATTTCTATTATCAATATATATTCCGTTAGGTAACCAAAAGCTCTCTTTTTCTCTACCTTGTTGCCCGAATTTATATAAGAAATTTCCATTTTTATCAAAAATCTGTACTACATGAAACAAAGCATCAACGACATAAATATTACCATAAGAATCTAAAGCGATACCTTTTGGTCTTGCAAAAAAACCTGCTGCATCGCCTATTTGCCCGAAAGTTGAAATAAACGAACCATTTTTATTAAATATTTGCACCCTAAAATTCATGGCATCAACAACGTAAGCATCCCCATTTTTATCAATACAAATAGAAGTAGGGAAATTTAATTTTCCTGTATCCTCTCCACGCTCACCAAACGACTTTTTAAATCCACCTTTTGAATCTAATATGGTAATTTTGTTACCATTTGTTTCCACAACCCAAACTTCATCATTTATTGCAGAATAAGCAATGCCGGTAGGTTGTTGCAATTTTATTGTATCATTATTAAAAACTTTCAGTTTTTTCTTATCAGCACTTATTAAGTATATTTTATTTAATCGAGAGTCAGTAAATAAAATTTCGCCTCCGGGTAACGTACAAACCCCTACTAAAGAAGTAAAATAGTTCTCTTTCTTCTTTATGGCATGAGGAATATACTCATTATTGCCTTCTATTTGAAATATTGTTTTACTACCCTGGTCCAAAATGGTTAAATTATTAGGACTGCTTGCTATTAATGACATCGGTCTTAACAATGTTCGTTCTTTACTTTTACCAATCAAAAATTCAACAACTTTATTTAAAATATAATGTTTAGGTTTTCCGGTTTTTATTGCCGGATACTGTGCAACCCAAGAAACATAAGCATTAGAGCCAATCTTCTTTTTAATACTTGTAGTGTCATTCTCCTGACATATTGAAGCAGAATTAAAACAAAAAAACAAGACTAAAGTTATAATTGCACTGTGATACAAATTCATGAGTGTAAATTAAGAAAAACCAAGCGAAAATAGCCAATTTCCAAAATCAGACAATATATATAAACAACCCCAAAATTATTTACATGTCGGCTTTTGTTTTATGACAGCTATCATAAAACAAAATGACATAAGTCATTCAATAATTATCAGATTCTTCCTAATATTGCAACTTGAAAATACTAATTTTTAAACAACAAAAGTATATGCATAAAAGAAGTTTAATTTTAATGATTGCTACAATAGCTACTTTATTTTTTTCTTGTAAGTCGGGTTCGGATTCCGATACAAAGCAAACAGACGGAAATCAACCGAACACCCATAAAGTAGTTGTAAAAGATGTGCTACAAACAAGCTCTTATACCTATTTGCAAGTAACGGAAAACAATAAAGAACAATGGTTGGCTGTACCTTCTATGCAGGCAAAAAGCGGTGAAACCTATTATTATCAGGGTGGTTTGGTTATGAATAAATTTCAAAGTAAGGAACTAAATAGAACTTTTGAAAGTGTTCTTTTTTTGGAGGGTGTAAGTACCGACCCTAATACTGTAAAAGTTTCGAAAACAGCTGCTGACGCACCCGCAATGCCAAAAGCCAATGATACTAGTACAGGCACTGCTACCGGTCCTACTGCTCAATATACCAGAACTGTTACTCCGGTTGAAAAAAAAGAAATAAAAATTGATGCTGCAAAAGGAGGAATAACAATTGGAGAACTATTTGCAAAAAAAGAAAACTACTCCGGTAAAACTGTAAAAATAAAAGGTGAAGTAACAAAATTTACCCCTGCTGTAATGAATAAAAATTGGATTCATATACAAGACGGTACAGAACATGCAGGAAAATTTGATATGGTAATAACCACAGATAAAGAAGTAAATGTAGGCGATAAAGTAACCTTTGAAGGTAAAATAAGCCTAAATAAAGATTTAGGTTACGGCTATTTCTTTGAAGTAATTATGGAAGATGCCCTAATAAAATAATATCAAATTGAAGGCTCACTTTTTTCGGATAAGTTCGTGAAATATGCTACTACAATGAAAAAAACAATATTTGCACTTTTGGCACTACTTTTTATTCTTCCTGCATTTGCGCAGGATAGCAATAAAACAGTACTAAAGAATAGTTATTCTAATGCCTACCCTCTATGTATAGATTTGAACGTAAGAGGTGCATTATTTTCACAGAACCTTACTTTAGTGCCGGATATGGCAAGTAACTATTCAAATATTGTGAGTAGTTCTATTGGGAAAACAAAATTTGCTAATGGGAAATCAATAGGTTTTGATGTTCAATTTGGGTATTTTTTTGATAAAGAACAACATTATGGTGTTGGCTTAGGCATCATGTATTTAAGACAATATGGAGAATATAAATTAGATAATTTTAATGTTTCTTATCAGACTGCGGATAGTATTGGAACGCCTTACAAACAAGTTATTACTGCTGCAAATGCAATTACAGAGAATGTGAAAATTACTAATTTTAATATTCCTCTTTTATTTAAGTATAAAACTAAGTTCAATAAATATTTCGGTTTTACTGCCGATGCCGGTTTGATTTTTAATATGCAATTAAAAAATACATACAGCACGAATGCAATATTTAATAATCAAGCAGTTTACGAAAATTCTACAATTAACAATTTCGGTATCAAGCCTGACAAATCAAGCGGTGATGTTAATTTTGAATATGGAACACCCGGAATAGTTATTCAACCGGCAATAAGTTATTCTGTAAATGAGCATTTAGATTTAAATTTCGGACTACATTATTTGCATCAAAATTTCAAAAACACACAAAATAATAATTATCAATTAGCCGACAATATTGGCACATATAGTTCAATTCTTAATTCTATTTCAAATAGCAGTAGTAATACGTATGGATTAAATATAGGACTTAGATATTTCTTCGGCAAACCGAAAGACAGTGACCATGACGGTATCCCCGATAAAAAGGATAAATGTCCGCTTGATTCCGGTTTAATTGAATTTAATGGGTGTCCCGACCATGACCATGATGGCATACCCGATTGCCAGGATTCATGCCCACATACACCCGGACTTTTAAAGTTTCATGGCTGTCCGGATACGGATGGTGATGGCATAATGGATAAAGACGATGCTTGTCCGTATGAATTTGGAACAATAAAATTACAAGGTTGTCCTGATGCCGATGGAGATGGCATACCAGATAAAGACGATAGTTGCCCACATCAAGCGGGCACAATCTTATTTCATGGTTGCCCGGATAGTGATGGTGATGGCTTGCCCGACAATCAGGATATGTGTCCTTTTGTTGCCGGCCCGATAGAAAATTATGGCTGCCCGATAGAAAAAGAACCGCAAAAGGATATTATAGAAGATTTAGATAGGAGTGAAATACAATTTGAGTTTGATAAATTTACAATCCGAAAAACATCTTATCCCTATTTGGACAGTGTAATAATGGTATTAAATGAATATCCCGGTTCCATTTTATTTATTGATGGTTATTGTGATACTACCGGACCTGAATCAGTAAATAATTTAATATCTAAAGTAAGGGCACAACAGGTTGAAAAATACATGATAGCACATGGCGTAGACCCAAAAAGAATTACTGCCACTGGTCACGGGTTCTGTTGCCCAATTGGTGATAACCGCACCCGTGCAGGCAGGGCAAGAAATAGACGTGCAAGCATGACCGTAAAAAATAATATAAATGAAATTAGTTTTACATCAAATAAAGAACCAGGCTCGTTTACAATAAAACTTACAACCAACCTAAATGAAAATGCAAATGTTGTAATTACAAATACAAAAAATGAAGTTGTAAAAACATTTACAATTACCCCTAATAAAACAGTACAATTTATACTTGAACAACCAGACGGCTTATATTTTTTATCTGCCAATACACCAACCATAAAATACAATGCAAAACTGGTTATTGTGAAATAGAAATTTATTGTAACTGAAGCACTTGTATTATTTTTCATTGTTTTTTTGCATACTATTATTTATTTTTTGATGATAGATAATTAATTTATTTTTGCTTTAATGAAACTAATTGACGAACACGTAGTACGGCTATCTCATTTACCTGTTGGTAAAAAAGCTGTAATTAAATCGCATGAAGAAAGCGAATTCAGACTTACACTTATGGAGATGGGATGTATTGAGGGGGAACCGGTATGGGTTGAAGTTATAGCACCAATGGGCGACCCTATGGCGTTACATATTGCCGGTTATTATTTAAGTATTCGTAAAGCAGAGGCAGATAAAATATGGGTTACTATACAATAATGCACATGAATAACCAAAACTAATACAACACAAAATTTGTTTTTTAGAGGTTTTTTAATTTTTAATTTTTAATTTTTGAAATTTAACTATCTTAGCAAAAATATTTGGTATGAAGAAAATTATTTTCCCTGTTTTACTATTGCTTTGTTGCGGTTTATTTAGCGGTTGCATAAAAAACTTACCTTATGCCACCACCCCAAATCCGTCTATGAATGTTACTATAGGAAACTATACCTTTACAACAACTACTGTATATCCGGCTACTGTAAAACAACAGGTTAACGATACATCGGTAAGTTTAGTAATTACTGGAAATGAAATAGTAACAAGAGAAAAGATAATATTAACTATCAATAATTACAAAGGTAAATCGGGCGAATATTCAATTGTTATGGGGCAAGCAAGTGCTAATTATATACATGCAACAGGCAATGGTAATGCTTTGGGAGGTAATGTTGTTATAAATAAAATTACTAACGACTCTATTATCGGGTATTTTAATTTTGATACAGTTGACGGGCTTAGTCTGGTTAATGGTACTTTTACTGTGCCAACACCTAATTATGTTGCTAACCCATAAATAAAATATTTATACTAAAATAAAAATAGCACACTAACCTTTTGTGTGCTATTTTTATTTTCTTTTTACTTAATAAATACCAAATAATTCGTTTCTACGTTAAAATAGTAATACAAGAAGATGAATAGGTTTTTATTTATAATATTATTGATTACAATTTTTATTTGCAATTCATGTACCAAAAATAGTGGTCCGGCAAATGGCAATAGTATTCAACCCAATAATAAATTAGATACCTTGGTATTTATGAGTGCGACTGTAAATACAGGTAATTTCCAAACAGATTCTGCATTTGGTTATCTCCGCAATACATTAGTAAAAGACAGTACAAATACAAAAAATATTTTAATTAATGCTACCCAAAATAAAACAAGTAGCCTATCTACTATTTCGTTAACTATAAGTAATTATACAGGGCCCAATACCTATACTATTAATCCACCAAATGTTTCTGCTTCCTATTATTTAGGTAGTAACAGACATTACGCAACAGCAGGGCAAATAGTAATTACTAGTGATACTTCTAACGCTTTAATTGGTAACTTTAATTTTATTGCAGACAGTATTGCAATAACAAATGGCAAGTTTAATGTACTTATGATTTTTTAATTACATTCCATACGCAACAATACATTTACATTATCTACATGGAAAATAGTTCTCAATATATTTTTTTTGATACACATAAATTACATTACGTAACTTTTGGAAGTGGGAAAAATATAATTGTTGCTTTTCATGGTTATGGTCAAGATGCCCAATACTTTTCGGAATTAGAAAACTACACAGTAAATAATTATACTATCTTATCAATAGACCTACCCTATCATGGTAAAAGTTTTTGGGATGAAACGAAATTTACAAAAGGTCAATTAGGTGAAATCATAAAACAGATTCTTACACATTACAATGTAAATAAAATTTCGTTATTAGGGTATAGTCTTGGTGGCAAAGTTTGTTTTACAATAATAGAGATAATGCCCGAAGTGATAGAACATGTTGTTTTATTAGCTCCGGCAGAAATGCAATTTAATGTTACTTATTTTTTTGCTACCTCAACCTATCTTGGTAATCTTCTTTTTAAATACACTATTAAAAAACCGCTCTATTTAATTCTATGGAACAATCTGTTATTTAAAATAAAAATCATGAATGCTTCAAGGCATAAATTTTTCAATCACTTTTTGCAATCCGACATACTTAGGATAGAATTGTATAATATATGGATGGCAATGCGACAAATATTGCCTAAAAGAAAAAAGCTATACAATAACATAAATAAAAACGAAATACCTATTAGCATCTTTATAGGTGCTTTTGACTCAATAATAACTCTAAAAAGTGCATTAAAATTTAAAAACAAACTTAATACAGTTCAAATTCATATCTTGCAGAAAGGACATAAAATTTTAGATAATTCTACTGCACAGCAAATAATGGAAACCTTTATTCAAAAATGATAATAAACATAATAATATTTATATCAACATTAATTACGATAGCCTATAGTTTGCTAATGATAGCCTATACTATTGGCTGGCTGAAACAAAAAGAATTTCTTTTACCCACAAACTTTGAACCTAAAACATTTATTTCTATTATAATTCCTGCACGTAATGAAGAAGAAAATATCGGTGCTTGCATCAACTCTATTTTAGCTCAAAAATATCCCGATAATCTATTTGAAATAATAATTATTGATGACCATTCTACTGATACTACTGTTGAAATTGTAGAAAGTTTTAATAAAGATTTTATACATTGTTTCTCACTTGCCAATTACATTAAAGATGGCGAAACTACCTCTTACAAAAAAGCTGCATTAACAGCCGGTATTTCGGAATGCAAGGGCGAATTAATTATTTCTACCGATGCGGATTGTACTGCACCTAATTCTTGGTTATTACATATTGCTGCTTTTTACCAAAAATATAAACCTACAATGATAATAGCGCCGGTTAACTATGCTAGTAATAATAATTTAGTACAAACATTTCAGGTAATAGATTTTATTACTATGCAGGGTATCACGGCTGCTACTCATGCTTTAAAATCGGGCAATATGAGCAATGGAGCAAACCTTGCTTTTACGAAAGCTGCTTTTTTGCAAATAGATGGATATGGGGGTGTAGATAATTTTGCATCGGGTGATGATTATTTATTAATGCTAAAAATGTCTAATTTGCCTAATAGCAATATTGCATACCTAAAAACTGCCAAAGCAATGGTGAGTACGCAACCCCAACCCGATTGGCATAACTTTTTGCAACAAAGAATAAGGTGGGCATCCAAATCGGGTAAATATGATGATAAAAAACTAAACGCTATTTTAATTTTAGTATATGTGTTCAACCTGATGTTTGCTTTATTATTTATTTCGGGTATATGGTGCAATCAATTACTTGTAACTGCTGTAACTTTATTAATTATAAAAATATTAGCCGAGTTATTATTATTAATACCTGTCGCCAGCTTTTTTAAGAAAGAATGGTTATTAGGTTATTTCCCTTTTTTGCAACCACTACATATTTTATATATAATTGTAGCCGGCTTTTTGGGCTATGCAGGTAATTACGAGTGGAAAGGCAGGAAAATAATTAGACAAAAAAAGTTAGCCCAATAATAGAAAAACAGTAGGGAATTTACCTAATACCAATGTTTCTTTTTTCCATTCTGCTATTGTTTTTGTTTTAATAAATTCTGTTGGCGAGCTAATGTTTTGGGCAATGCTTAAACGGGTAGTATTATTGCAGCACTTAATTATTTCAGAATACAATTTATCGTTTCTATAAGGTGTTTCAATAAATATTTGTGTTTGGGCATCCTTTATAGATTTCAGTTCAATATCTTTTATAGATTTGGATACCACAGGGTCTTTTACGGGTAGGTAGCCTACGAAACAAAAGCTTTGCCCATTTAAACCCGATGCCATTAATGCCAAAATAATTGAATTAGGCCCCACCAAAGGTACAACCCTAACGCCAATTTTATGAGCCATAGCAACCAAATCTGCACCGGGGTCAGCTATACCGGGGCAACCTGCTTCGCTCATAATACCAATATTATAGCCTTTTTTAAGCCATTGCTGCATCAAATTTAAATCTGCCCCTGTATGTTTATCTATTTCAGAAAAATGCAAATTATCTATAACTATAGTTGGATGCATCGACTTTAAAAACCTACGAGCAGTACGCAAATCTTCAACAAAAAAGTAATTTACTTTTAATAGCACATCTGCAATTGCAACAGATAGTGTATTGTTTTCACCTTCGCAAATAGGTATGGGTATTAAATAAACAGCATTAGTAGTTGTCATTATTCTCAAAGGTATTAATTAAAAACATTAGCTAAATATGTAAATAAAATTCTTGTTTGTGATACTTGTTTTAGGTAGATATACATATAAATATATAATAACTCAACAAATAAACAATATTACTCAAATATAACAATTATACTTTAAATTTGGATGTACTTTGAGATGTATTCCAAAATAATAATATTTCAAGTTCTTTCTTACAACTTTTCACTCTATAAATAAGTAAAATTCGCTTATGTAATACAGTCTGACGAATATTAGGTTGTTTTATATTTCGGAGACTTCCGATAGATGGTTGATATGATAATAGTAATATTTTATTTTCAACTACTTGTGCAAAATGTTTTATTTCTTTTGCAGACCAGTATTCTTGCAAATACTCCATATTTTGTTCGTAGCTTCTTTATGCTTTAGGTGTCCATTCTATTTTGTAAACCATTGCGGGTGTATTCTTTTTACCTCGTCATGGCTTATTTTCTGTCCATTATCAGCTTGTTTAATAGACTCTTTTAAATCAATTTTAATATTTTCAGGCATATTATCTAACCAATTATCTATTGCATCTGCTTCAAGTATTGCATATACTACTTTCACAATGTGTTCGTCAGCAACTTCAATATATTTTTTAATTTCTTTTCTCTTTTCCTTTATATCAATTGCTATCATGTTATAAATTTAATGCAAATATAAGTATTTTTTTGCTTCTTTTAAACAATTTTCACCAAATTTGGTGTTTTTTGTCTTTGTTGGTGTTTTACTGTACAACTACAAAGGAAGCATAAAAGGTATTAATTAAAAACAAGAGCAGAATATAATAAACGCAACACTGATATTTTATTTAAAAAATAGGTTCTTTTTAATGATACGCATAATTATTTTTTTATTTATAAATTATTTTATTTATATATTCCTATCTATTTGGGAAACAACCTTATATGTTACCTAACAACCATTTTACCATTTAATCTAAACTGCGAACTACCAATTGAATAATAATATAAACCAACAGGTAATTTTTGATTAAAAAGAATTTGTCCATTTCCTTTTGGTCGATAACCCAAATGGCTTAAAAAAACAGACTGACCGAAAACATTTTTCACCTCTAAAATCAAATCTTCAACTGCATCTGCAAGTGAATATTTGATTATAGTTTGATTTTCATATGGGTTAGGATAGTTATCCAAATTATAAAACTCGTTTTGTAATTCTTTGATGCCTGAATTTACTATTTTCATTTTATAGATAGTGTTACCGCTTGCATACATTAACGTATCGCCGAAAGAACGAAATCGGTTAATATCAAACCCTGTAGTATTATATGAATACGGAGGTGATGGTACACCAAATGAAGAATCCAAAGCCCAAGTATTACCTCCGTCATGGGTTATGTAATTGCCTTTTTGCCAATCTCCCCCAATCCAACCTACAGAATCATTAATAAAACCGATACCCTCTTCATCATAATTTGTAATAAACGGATGCTCTACCCATGTTAAGCCACCATCTGTAGTTTTTAAAAATACTGTATTATATGGTAAAATACTACCACCGTACTCTATACTTGCGTAACCAATATTCCGGCTTGGAAAGAAAATTTTCCATACTCTATCCGAATCACTACGAGTAGAACGGTAACATGGTTGCCAAGAAGCTCCTCCATCCATGGTTGAAAGTATAAGTGCTTTATGATTTGTATCGGCACCGGTAATGAAGCCGGTATCTTTATTAAAAAAATGTCCATCTATCAAACCCAGAGCAATATTTGTCATGTCTTTATACACCCATGAAACGCCTTTATCGGTAGTTTTAAGATAACCTGCGGGTCCAAAAAATCGACCATAAGCAAAGATAATAGAATCAGTAACTACTGAAATACCACAAATACCTGCCGGATGAGGGTGCGGTAAATTAACAGGACTCCAAGTTAATCCTCCATCAATGGTTTGATATAATGGTATAGTATCTGAAGTAAAAGGAATTCCCATATAAGTTGTAGTATCTGCAATGTTACCTACCCAACCATGAAGAACATCTGCAAAACCAACACAACGAAAAAAAGTACCAGAGCTATCCTTTAATTTTTGCCAGGTATTGCCACCGTCAGTGGTTTTAAAAATACGACCATACTGATTTGGAGCCATGTAATCATAAATCGGGTTAATCGCCCAACCGGTATCCGGATTTAAGAAATAAGTATCATCGAAACGCCAACTTATAGGTGCGGCAGGTAACGCATGCCATACATATTGCCCATTACTGATAATTGAAAATAAAGCGAAAGATAACAATAATAATAATTTGAATTTCATATAACACAAGTTGAACAAATAATGGCGAAAATAAACAGAAGAATCTTGGGTATTTATTTAAATTCTATAACATTAAACTAAGTATCACAATAGTTGTATTTATATTTCCAATAGGCTATAGGGAAAACAGCAAATATAAAGCAAATGAACATTCTATTCAATACATTACTCCTTCAACACTTTCAATCCAATCTCTTTTCTGGCTATATTGGTTGCAATTAAATCTATTGGTTTTCTAATTATAGTTGTTTTTGTAGTAGAGTCATAGTGTTTGTTAACATAATATAATTCAGGTAGGTGGCGAGCATTCTGAGTTCTGTCGTACATAATAGCATATTCCATACCGGACAAATTACCGTACTCAACTTCTTCTTTAAGCATTTTAAAAAAGCCCTCATTCATTAGTGTTGGTGAATTATGCAAAAGAATAGTCGATACCTTCCAAATTTCAACATACTTATTAGGAAAACCATAATTTCTTATAATACCCGATAATCTCATAAAATTTGTAGAATCTATAAAAGTTTGCAATACCCATAATGAATCTTTTTGCAATTTCGTTATCCCAACCTTATCTTTCATTACATCAACCATCCGTTGTCTTTGGGCAAGCTCATCCAAATTTCTCAAGTTGGCAAGCTTTGCACTGTCAATCTCACCCAGCATTATTTGCCAGCGATATTTTTGGTCATTAACGCACATTATTTCTATTTCCTTTCTTAAACTATCTTTTATTGTTTTAGTAATTTTTAAGTGCTTTTGTTCTTGTGCAAAAGAAAGTGCCGAAATAAACAAGAAAATAGTGAATAATTTTGAAAATTTCATATTATATTTTTATTAAAATTAAAATACTTATTATATAAATCAAAAAAAGGTTGCTTGATTAGAAGCAACCTTTTTTTGATTTATATATATATTAAAATTAATCTAATTTCATAAATCTGTCTGTTTTAATTAAAACATCATCTTTATCATATAGCATAATGATATACATACCGTTTGCTAAACTGCTTACATTAACATCAAGTGTTTGTGCTTGCTCTTTTACTAATTTACCGTCTGGGCTAATAATTTTTACATTAACTGCTTCAGGAGCATCAATATGTAGAGCAGATGTAGCCGGATTAGGATAAATACGGATGTTGTAGTTGGTATATACATTTGTAAAACCTGTACCACCACCACCAGTACCACCACCACCTGAACTATGTATTAAGTAAGCAGAAGAAGTATCTGTGCAAGAACCGTCTGTTACTACTACCGTATAATAACCCGGTACGCTTTCGTGGTAAATGCTGCTTGTAGCACCCGGAATAGCAACACCGCTTCTATACCATTGGTAGTGAGCATAAGAACCGGTACTTAATATATTTGGAGATGTAAAGCTAATTACCGGTGCTGTCATATTTACTACAGTAGTAGTTAATACTTCAGTACAAGTACCGTTACTAACATCAACCGAATAGATACCTGCTGAATCGGCTGTATAACTATTGGTAACAGCACCTGCAATAATAGAACCACCTACTAACCATTGATAAGTAAGCCCGCTGCCTACAGCAGTAACCGTTAAACCTACACTACTATGTGCAGCACAAATTGTAGCAGTAGTACCCGGAGCCATACTTGCAGTTAATAAACCACCGAAGGTTAATACATTAGTAGCATAATCAGAACAACCGTTTATGTTAGTTACCGTATATGTAATGGTATCTGTACCCGCAGCAACACCTGTTACTATGCCTGTAGAAGCTGTTACAGTAGCTATTGCAGTATTGCTGCTACTCCAAACACCACCACTTGTTGCATCACTTAATGCTAAAGAAGAGCCTGCACACAATGTAGCTGCTGTACCCGAAATAGGAGAAACAACCGGTAAGCCGTTTACGGTAACAACAGCGGTATCTGTTACCGAACCGCAAGTATTAGAAACTAAATAAGTAATAGTAGCTGCTCCGGCACTTACACCTGTAATTACATTACCTGCAACCGAAACATTTGCAGAAGTACTGCTCCATGTTCCGAAAGGTACGGCATCTGTTAATGTTGTAGCACCGTTTACGCATACATGCATTGTACCTGTAATAGGCATTGCAGTAGGTATTGCATTAACCGTATCTAATTGTGTAACACTTGTAGAACAACCGAAAGCATTATTTACAGCATAAGTAATTGTAGTAATACCGGAATGTAAGCCTGTAACCAAACCACTGCCCGAACCAATCGTAGCAACAGCAGAACTACTGCTTGACCAATGACCACCCGCTAAACCGTCAACTAATGTAGTTGTAGAACCTAAGCAAAGGTTAGTAGCACCAACAATAGCCGGTACAACAGGCGAAGGATTAATAGTAACAATCTTATTTGCAACAGCTGTACCGCAAACGTTTGATACTGAGTAGAATATTGAATCGATACCGGCAGTAACACCTGTTACGCCACCCGTACTTGTAACAGTGGCATTTGCATTACTAGTAAGCCATGTACCACCCGGTGCAGCATCTGTTAACGTTGTTGTTGCACCCTCACAAACTGTAGCAATACCGGTTATTGTACCTGCACTTGGGAAAGTTACTACTTGTTCTGTAATAACAGTTGAAACCGGACCGCAACCATTAGTAACTGTGTAAGATATTGGGTCTGCACCGGCAGTAACACCTGTTACTAAACCAGTAGTACTTACTGTGGCACGAGTATTACCTGCACTCCATACACCACCCATTACTGTTTCTGTTAATATTGTAGAAGAACCTAAACAAACACTATCCATACCCATAATTGTTCCTGCATCAGCCAAAGGATTAACAGTTATTGATTTGAATGTACCTACTACACCGCATACTCCTGTTATTGTATAGCTTATTGTATCTGTACCGGCAGTAACACCTGTTACCACACCGGTAGAACTAATAGTAGCCAATGCACTACCACTACTCCAAACACCACCGGTTAATGACTCTGTAAGAGCAAGTGTTGAACCTACGCATACATCAGAATCACCTGAAATAACACCTGCAACCGGGAATGGGTTAATAGTAAGCAGTTTAGCAGCAATTGCTGTACCGCACATATTGGTAACACTATACGAAATTAAATCAGTACCGGTTGTAACGCCAATTACCATACCTGTACTTGAAATAGTTGCATTTGCATTACTTGCACTCCATGCACCACCAGAAGCCATGTCAGATAAAGTAATTAAAGAACCAACACAAATAATTGAAGAACCTAATATTGTACCTGCATTCGGTAATGGATTTACTACAACCGGATAAGAAATAATGCCCGTTCCGCAAGCATTAATAACTGTATAATTAATAGTATCTGTACCGGCAACTAATCCATGTACAACACCTAAACCTGTTACTGAAGCTGTTGTATTTGTAGCTGTCCATACACCCCCTGGGAACGTTTCAATTAAAGTAATAGCAGAACCAACGCAAACACTGCTCGGACCGCTAAGGCTACCCGAACCAGGTAAGCCGTTTACAGTAATTATTTTAATTGTTGATGCTGTACCGCACACGTTTGTGTATGTATATTGTATTGTATCTATGCCATAAGTAACACCCGTAACTACGCCTGATGTTGTAACGGTTGCATTCGTATTGCTGCTACTCCAAACACCACCCACAGTAGCATCTGTTAAGGTAATTAACGAGCCTACGCAAACACTTGAAGAACCGGTAATGGTACCTGCGGCAGGTAATGGATTAACCGTTATAGGTTGAATTGCATATATAGTACCGCAACTGTTTGTTAAACCATAAACAATTGTATCTGCACCGGCAGAAAGACCTGTTACAATACCGGAAGTAGAAACAGAAGCATGTGTAGTTGTTCTACCCCATACACCACCCATAACAGGGTCGGTTAAAGCAATTGTAGAACCAACGCAAACTTCTGATAGACCTGTAATAACACCCGGATTAGGTAAAGGCTTGATAAATACTGATTTTGTAGTTGAAGCAGTACCACAAGAGTTGGTAACAGTATATGATACCGTATCAAAACCGGTTGTTATACCACTTGCAATACCTGTACTTGTAATAGTAGCATTTGTATTACTAATACTCCAAATGCCACCTGCCGATAAATCAGTTAATATTGTGAATGAACCTGCACAAATTGTATCAGGACCTGAAATAAATCCTGCATCTGGAGCAGCATCTATATATACACTGTCTGAAGCGGTAGCAGTACCACAACTATTTGTTACTGAATAGAAAATAATGTCTGCACCTGTAGAAACACCTGTTACTACACCACCTGCAACTGTAGCATTACCGTTTAATGTACTCCATACACCACCCGGTGCACCATCTGCCAAAATAGTAGAACCTAAACCGCATAAGCGATTATAACCGGTAATAGTACCTGCAACCGGTAAAGGATTAACAGTAACCGTTACCGATGTAGCACAAGAACCGATAGCATAAGATATTGTTGCTGTACCTACTGTAACACCTGTAACCATTCCTGTAGATGCAACGGAAGCAATACCGCTTGCAGTGCTTGTCCATGTACCGCCACCTACTGTTTCAGATAATAATGTAAAACCTGACACACAAACAACAGGCACAGCAGGCGTAATTGCTGTAGGTGTTGGACTAACGGTTACTGCAGCAGTAGAATAACAAGAACCTACTGTATAAGAAATAGTAGCCATACCCGATGCAACACCTGTTACAACACCACCGGCAACACTTGCAATTGCAGAAGAACTACTTGTCCATGTACCGCCTGCGGTAGCATCACCTAAAGCAGCAGTACCACCAACGCAAATTGTTGCAGTTGAAGGAGAAATAGCTGCCGGACTTGCTGCTACAGTTATAGCCGCAGAAACCGAACAAGTACCTAATGTATAAAATATAGTTGCACTACCAACGCTTATGCCTGAAACAACACCGGCACTCACTGTTGCAACACCCGGAGCTGATGTTGTCCATATTCCACCGCTAAAGGCATCTGTTAATGTAATATTTGTTCCTGTACATACTGTAGCAACAGCAGGAGATATTGCTGAAGGGCTTGGATTAACTACAACAACTTGTGTTGCAGAACAAGTACCTACTGTATATGATATTGTTGCTGAACCTGCACTGACACCGGTAACGATACCTGTACCTGCACCTACAGTTGCAATACCCGAAGAACCACTTGACCAAGTACCACCCGCTGATGCATCTGAAAGGGTTACTGTTGAACCCGAACAAACACTTACAGAACCGGAAGGCATTATTGCAGTCGGACTATTGATTACTGTTATAGCTGATGATACCGAACAGCCGCCTACTGTATATAATATAGTAGCACTACCTGCTGTTAATCCGTTTACAACACCACCTGCAACTGTAGCAACCAAAGGAGCTGACGAAGTCCAAGTACCACCGCTTGTAGCATCGGTTAATGTACTTGATGTACCTGTACATATAGTTAATGTAGCAGATGAAAGAGCAGAAGGTGCTGCATTTACAGTAATAGTACTTACAGAATAACAAGAACCTGCCGAATATGTTATGGTTGTTGTACCAGCACCAACACCGGTTACAATACCACTTGCAGCACCTATTGTAGCAACTGCGGGTGTACTACTTGTCCAAGTACCACCACCCGATGCATCTGATAATGTAATTGTGCTTCCGGTACAAACACTCGTAGAACCTAATATAGCACTTGGACCTGCAACCACTGTAACAGCAGATGTAGAAGAACAAGAACCTACTGTATAACTAATAGTTGCAGCACCCGCTGTAACACCTGTTACCGAACCGGTAAATACACCAACGGTAGCAACACCCGGTGTACTACTCGTCCAAGTACCACCTGAAGTTAAATCAGATAATGTAGAAGCAGTACCGATACATACTGTAAGTGACGATGGCGAAACGGCTGCCGGTGAAGCATTTACTGTAATTGTAGTAGTAGTAGAACAAGAACCTACTGTATAAGATATATTTACTGTACCAGGTGTTATACCTGTAACAACACCTGTTGCAATACCAACGGTTGCTGTACCCGGAGTACTGCTAGACCATGTACCGCCACCGGAAGCATCGGATAATGTTATGGTACTACCGGTACAAACATGTGTAGAACCCGATATGGCAGCAGGACCTGCTACTACTGTAACCGGGGCTGTGGCAGAGCAAGAAGCTACAGTATAACTAATCGTTGTAGTACCTACTGTTAATGCATTTACAATACCCGTTGTTGCACCTACTGTTGCTATCCCGGGTGTGCTGCTTGTCCATGTACCACCACTTGTAACATCCGACATAGTAGAGGTAGAACCGATACATAAAGTTAGTGAAGATGGTGAAATTGCTGAAGGACTTGCATTAACAGTAACTATTTTAGTAACAAAACAGCTACCTATAGTATAAGTTATGGTTGTAGTACCCGCTGCAACACCGGTAACTACACCTGTGCCACCACCAACAGTTGCATGTGATACGGTACTACTAGACCAAGTACCACCGCCTGTAGCATCACTTAATGTTATTGTAGAACCCGTACACACCGTTGAAGAACCCAAAATTGGAGAACCACCTGTATTTACGGTAATTAATGCAAATTGTGAACAACCCGATAGTGTATAATAGATAGTATCAAGACCCGTTGTTGAACCGCCAGTAACCACACCACCAACAACGGTAGCTATACTTGCGTTAAATGTACTCCATACACCACCAGGTGTAGCATCTGTTAATGTTACTGTGCCACCGGAACAAACAGTAGCAATACCCGGCGAAATAGCAGCAGGTCCGTTTACTGTTATTGGTGTGGAGACAGAACAAGTACCTATACTATATATAACAGTATCAATTCCTGAACTAACTCCCGTAACAACACCTATACCTGAAATGGTAGCATGACCATTCGTAATAGACCAAGTACCACCGGAAATAGCATCTGAAAGCGAAATAGAAGAACCAACGCAAACAGTTGAAGAACCACTGATTGATGTGGGAGCAGCATTTACAGTAATAACAGAATTTACTGTACATGAAACATTAGAGAAATGTATGGTAACAACACCGGCAGCAACACCGGTAACCAAACCACCCGAAACAGTGGCAGCCGAACCTGTAGCAGACCACGTACCAGTTGTTGATGTATCTGATAATAATATTGTTCCACCAACACATATTGTACCCGAAGCCGGGGTTATTGGACCCGGACCTCTTACTGTAACATCTTTCACAACAGAGCAACTGCCCAAAGTATAGGTTATTCTTGAAGTACCGTCACCAATAGGAGTAATTACCCCGGAGGAAGAACCAATAGTTGCTACTGATGTAGTACCTGATGTCCATGTACCACCTGAACTCGCATCGCTTAATGTTACAGAACCACCAACTAAACAAATATTAACCGAAGAAGAAGGTAAGATTGCAGGTATTGCAGTTACAGAAATTGTTTTAATTGTAGTACAAGAACCAATAACATAAGAGATGTTTGTGGTACCACTTGCCACACCTGTTACTACACCGGTAGTAGAACCAATAGTTGCAGCACCAACATTTGAAGAAATCCAAGTACCACCCGAAGATGCGTCTGATAAAGTAATTGTACCACCCGGACAAACAGAATTAGGTCCTGAAATTGCAGGTTGGCAATAAGATACTATTATATATGGTGCATGAAAACCTGTTCCCGTATGCGTTCCGCTAGCCCCCGTCATAACGTATGCTACGCCACCACCACTTGTATAAGACATTGATATCTTATTACCTATATAAGTAGAAACAAACGTAACACTTGCAGCCGTTGATGCCAGCAAAACGTTGCCCGAAACAGTACCCCACGTTGCTGTATATAAGGAAGAACCGGTAACAAGGTCAGCATACAATACAGGTTCACTTGTAGCTAAAGACAAATCACTGTCAATACCGTAAATATTCCAGCCGGAAGGAGGGAAACCACCACTTAATATGGTGTCAATATTAAATCCCATTTTCACATAATTTATTGAAGACCCGGCAGGTATTATACTCAAGTCAAACACACCGTAGGCTCTTTGTCCAATAGGCGAAGAAACGATACTGTCGCTAATAATAGCACCTCTGCTGTTATCAGCATACCCGGAAGCAATAGCATAAATAGTGTCTATGGTTTGCCCATGCGCAATGCTGCCAAAAAAGCAGGTAAGTAACAATAAATAGATTTTTTTCATAAAAAAAATTTAAAATACAACAATATGTGGGTTAAAATAAATACTTACAAATAATTAAGGTTAAAATTAGACTGTTTTTTTATTAATTTATATATTTGAGCTTATTTTTTTTAATTTTTTTTATTTTTTTGATTCAATAATAATTATTGGTTAAACAAATATTCAAAACATAATTTTTATACCAAATATGACATCTATTTGACAATAAATACTTTATAAAGTTTAAATTATACATAAAAACAAATTTATTTCAAACAATATAATCTAAATATAACTTTAATACAACATAACACTATACAAGACGACATATTTTCTCAATTCGTTTGATAGAAATGAATCCTTATTTAATATTTTTTTTGTTTATATAAAAAACGAGAAACAAATAAACTTATTTTTTAATTAACAGTACTTTTTGGCATGATAATTGTGTTAAAGAAAATTAAAGATGTATAAATATGCAAAAAATATTCAAATTCCTTTTTGTTATAATAATGCTCGGTATTATTTTCCCTACAAAAAGTAATGCTGCTTTTATTATTAAAGAAACAACATATATATCTTGGAATATTTATAAAGATATAAACCTAATTCGAAAGGAAGAACCCAATAATTTAAATATAGAAAAGATTAACTTAAACCCTTATGAACATTATAGTAATGACCGGCATGTACATCATAAACAAAATAAGAGTCAATTGTTAGCTATCTTATTAAGCTGTCCGCTTTTTGGACTTTGCTTTTATGGTGTTCATAGATTTTACTTAGGCTATGTATGGCAAGGGCTTGTTCAATTGTTGGCATTTTTATTAGGATACATTACACTTTTAGTAGCTATTTCTCTTGCAATTGCCACAGCTACTGCGGGAACTGAAATTATTGCCGGAATTGGAGCAGTTTTAATTTTTGGAGCATTATTATGGGAAGTAATCGATTTTTTCAGAATATGTATTGGAGATTTGAAACCTAAATTTGGAGACTATAGCAGACCCAACAGAAATAGATAAAATGCCATGCAAAAAAAATACATTTCATTTTTATTCTGTTTTATGTTATTTTTTACATATAAATGTAATGCAGCTTTTATAATAAGAGAAACTACAATAAGCAAAGAATGTAATTTTTCTCATGTCAATTCTATTAAAACAATTACCACATTAAAACAATATGAACTAAATAATCATGACAGATTTATACAGCATAGACAAAATAAGAAAAAATGGGCAGCTATCCTTTTGAGTTTACCAATTTTAGGATTCTGTTTATTTGGTATCCATAGATTTTATTTGGGCTATGTAAGGCAAGGTTTAGCTCAATTATTGTCATTCGCATTCGCTTTTTCTTTAGTATTTTTAGCTATTGACATTTCTTTTTCAACAACGTTAATTGTAGTAGGGTATTTTTTTGGAATATTTTTACTATTAGAGATATTGATTTGGGAGTTTGTTGATTTTTTCAGAATATGCAGTGGGAATTTGAAACCTAAATATGGAGATTATGATAGACCTAACAGAAATAGATGCTGATAATACGCAATTAAAAAAGATACTATTAATTGCATTTTTTTTATTCTAACATTAAAAAATAATTTAGACTTTTCTCCATTTAAAATATTCCGAAAACTGAAACCCTATTATTTTAAAGCGACTTTATTATCTTTGTATCATGACAGCAACTTTATTTAATATAGAAAACGGTGTTGGTATTATTACTCTTAACCGTCCTGAAAAATACAATAGCTTTAATCGCGATATGGCTTTGGAACTACAGGCACATTTGGATAAATGTCAAAATGACGACACCGTTCGGTGCATCTATATAACCGGTGCGGGAAAAGGATTTTGTTCGGGGCAAGATTTATCTGAAGCCACAAACCCAAGCCCTGAAGATTTTGAATTAATGGTGCGTGAATATTATAATGCAACAATTTTAAAAATAAGAAATATTGAAAAGCCTGTAATCGCTGCCGTAAATGGTGTTGCTGCCGGTGCAGGTGCAAATATTGCCCTTGCTTGCGATATTGTAGTAGCTAATGAATCTGCATTTTTCATACAAGCATTTAGCAAAATTGGCTTAATACCCGATAGTGGCGGTACTTACTTTTTACCCAGATTAGTGGGCTTACAAAGAGCAGCAGCTTTAATGATGACTGCGGAAAAAGTAATGGCTAAAGACGCTGTAACTATGGGCATGATATACAAATGCTATACTGACGAACTTTTTGAAACTGAAACTAAAAAAATGGCTTTCACCTTAGCTCAAATGCCTACATTAGGTATCGGGTTAACAAAAAGATTATTGAACTCTACTTTCAATAATACCTTAGAACAGCAACTGAATGCAGAAAAAACAGTACAAATGGAAGCTGGTGCTTCTGCCGATTTTAAGGAAGGTGTGCTTGCATTCTTAGAAAAAAGAAAACCGGTATTTACAGGTAAATAAATTTCAAAGTTTACTCTTTAACCATTGTCATATTGCATATATAAGCTATACCACCCTGTGCATACGTTGTGTAGTGCAAGTTTATTTTATTAGAAGCAAACGTACCTGATGCAGCAACACCATAAGTACCACTTGCTAAAGAAATAGTAATATTATTAACGCTATCTACAGTTGCTACTTGGGTAACATTCGTATTGTCGAAGTTTGAAATATTAACGGTATAACCACCATTTGTTGCTGCTACAGTAACAGCACTTTGCCAAGTAGTATCTCCATTTACATGTATGGTACAAGCAGCCCTTGAACACTTATAAGTACCAATATATTCACTCGACCACGCATTCTGGCAACTATTACCCGAGTAACCAGTAGGACAAATACATTTATTATTACTGCAAGTGCCACTATTTTGGCAAGTAGTAGTACCGCATTTGTTTTTACAACTTATATAAAAAAACACTGCAATTATACTTATTGCAAAAAACAAGCCCTTAATTATTATGTTGCGTTTATTCACAATTATAAATTAGTAAGAAGAAAAAATTTGATTTCGGGTAAAATTAAGCATAGCATTTGGTTTGTGTAAAAAGTTAGTATAGTTTAACATTTAAGTTTGCGTATAAAGTACATTTCAATTTTCAGACTCTACTATTAAATCCGGTTATATAAAAAAAGTATTCCCAAATTAAGGTTGTAACATACAATCCTATAATTTGGGAATACTAATAATCTTTAATATAAACTAAGGTGCTTCGTAATCAGAGTTGTAATCTGATTCTGTATGCTTCCTTTTAACTTTTTTAACTTCTTTATGATGCTCAGTTCTTTTTTCTTTTTTAATTTTCGGCTCAACTTTATATTCTTTAACCGGCTTTTCTTCTTTCACTTCTTCTTTCACCTTTTCTTCTTTTATTTCTTCTTTAGCCTTTTCCTCTTTCACTTCTTCTTTAGCTTTCACTTTTTCAACCGGTTTAGCTTCTTCTTTTGCCGGCATTATTAGCTCCTGCTGTTCTTTATTATTGATTGGTGCTTTATCGTTTTTATGCATACTTGCAATTGTAGGTGCAATAACAAGTGCAACAATAGACATTAATTTAATAAGAATGTTCATAGAAGGACCTGATGTATCTTTAAATGGGTCTCCTACAGTATCACCGGTTACAGAAGCCTTATGTGGCTCTGATTTTTTATAATAGATTTCTCCGTTTATTTCTACACCTTTTTCAAAAGATTTTTTTGCATTGTCCCAAGCACCACCGGCATTATTTTGGAACATACCCATAAGTACACCACTAACAGTAGCACCGGCAAGAAAACCACCTAATACTTCCGGACCTAATACAAAACCAATAAATAATGGAGAAATAATAGTAATTGCTCCGGGTAATATCATTTTCTTCAGAGATGCATTAGTAGAAATAGCAACACATTTATCATATTCCGGTTTACCTGTACCTTCCATAATACCGGGTATTGTGCGGAACTGCCTGCGAACTTCTTCAACCATTGCCATTGCAGCCTCACCAACGGCACGTATAGCAAGCGATGAGAAAATAAATGGAATCATTGCTCCAACAAAAAGTCCTGCCAATACATCAGCATGATAAATATTAATGGCATTTTGCAAATCGTAACCATTTTTTTCAACTACACCAACATAAGCAGCAAACAAAGCCAAGGAAGTTAAAGCAGCAGATGCTATAGCAAATCCTTTACCGGTAGCAGCAGTTGTATTACCAACAGCATCTAAAATATCTGTTTTTTCGCGTACCTCTTTTGGTAACTCACTCATCTCAGCAATTCCACCTGCATTATCTGCAATAGGGCCAAAAGCATCAATAGCCAATTGCATAGCGGTTGTGGCCATCATACCGGCAGCAGCAATAGCTACACCATATAACCCTGCACAAGCATGTGCACCATAAATACCGGCTGCCAAAACTATAATTGGTAAAAACGTAGATTCCATACCCACAGCCAAACCACCGATAATATTTGTTGCACTTCCGGTTGAAGACTGACGTATGATACTCAATACCGGGCGTTTACCCATTGCCGTATAATATTCGGTAATCATACTCATTAAAGTACCTACTGCTAAGCCTACCATTATTGCACCTATTACTCCATTTTTTGAAAACGGAATGCCACGTAAAGTCATATCAGCATCTGGTAATAATGCATTTACAAGTATTATTGAAAAAATAGCCGTTAATACTATCGAACCCCAATTACCCATATTCAATGCACTTTGTACTACACTGGTACTTAATTTAGCTTTTTCTGAAATACGTACAAACCAAGTGCCTATAATTGATAATACAATGCCGGTACCTGCAATTAACATTGGTAATAATATTGGGGCAAAGCCATTATAATTATCTTTAGAAATGGTTTCTTGCCCCAAAACCATTGTAGCAAGCACAGTTGCAACGTACGAACCGAATAAATCGGCACCCATACCGGCAACATCGCCCACATTATCGCCCACGTTATCTGCTATTGTAGCCGGATTACGAGGGTCATCTTCCGGAATACCTGCTTCTACTTTACCTACTAGGTCTGCACCTACGTCTGCGGCTTTAGTATAAATACCACCGCCTACACGTGCAAATAAAGCTATACTTTCAGCACCAAGCGAAAAACCGGTTAATACTTCAATAGCAAGTTTTACATTATCTCCTGTAGCTACATTTGATGTAGCCGAAAAAACCTCCGGTGCAAAACGATACAATAATGCTATAAATAAGCCGCCTAAGCCCAAAACAGCAAGCCCGGCAACACCAAGCCCCATTACCGACCCACCACCAAACGACACAGCAAGTGCTTTACTTAAACTTGTACGGGCAGCATGTGCTGTACGCACATTCGCTTTGGTAGC
>CAIYTT010000082.1 GCA_903929195.1 uncultured Bacteroidota bacterium | reverse complement strand
TTTCACCAACAAATAGTTTGCTCTTCCGATGACGTGTAAAATACATATTAACTAATATACGTTTTTGTTGATGAAAACAGCAGCAAAAACATTTACGCCTTTGTTGGTGTTTTCACCAACAAATAGTTTGCTCTTCCGATGAAGTGCAAAAATCCATATTAACTAATATACGTTTTTGTTGATGAAAACAGCAGCAAAAACATTGTAAACATACGAAAACGTAGCTATCTCGCATTAAGATGTTGTTTGTTGGTGAAAACACCCAACAAAGGCACCTAAAAATGTATTGCAGGTATTGGTACTAATAATTTTAATATTCTGCCATCTGGCCTCACTCGTCAGCGTTTGCAACGCGGATGCTTTAGTGGGCGTTTGCAAGGCCCAAACCCATGCTGATTGCGATTTCTAACTGGAAGCTGCAATTTGTACTGCAAGCAAATATTTTACATCCCAAAGCCTATATTTATTTTATTGTCGGGCAATTCTATTTGCAGTTTTACTTTTGTTTTTAAAGCACCAAATACTTTAATTAAAGTATTAATGGTAACATTAACTGCACTGCGTTCTAATTTCGAGATTTGTGCTTTTTGCACCCCAATTAATTTACCTAATTCTTCTTGTGTTAAATGTTGGTCTTTGCGTGCTTGTTTTATTGCATTTCCTATCATTTCCATTTCCATTTGCAATTCATATTCAAATTTGTCGCGGTCGGGAGTTCCTATATTTCCTATCAGTTTGTTTTGTACTTCTTCAAGCGTATATGTTTTCATATTTGTTATTTTAAATTTTCTTTATCACTAAAATAATTGTTTCTTATTTTTATTGCTTTCGTAATTTCGTTATTGGGTACTTTACTTTGTTTTTTAATAAATGTATGAGTTGCTACAACCAATGTATTTTGTGTGCTTGATTTATCCCAAAATGCCAGTAAACGATATTGCAGCCCTTGAAAAATGGTCCTGAATTCCCAAATATCATCTGTTAGTTTTTTAAACAGTTTGGGGTCGAGCTGTATTGTGCTTTTCTAATATTATAATGAATTTTAGAATAGTGCTTTTTATCAAGAGAGTTTAAAAACTATTGCTTCTTAAGTAAATACTATCTCAAATAGTTACTGCATTTTTCTTTGCAATTTTGAAACAAAATCAAGGAAAGTTTCATTATAAGAATACTTTTTTAAGAGCAAAAGTTATATATACCTTCCACCGTTTTTGCAAAGCGGCAAGAGCATTCAATATTGAAAATTTACACAAAAAAGTAGATGCATAAAAGCATACAATATCATTAATTTTATATACATTGCATTCAAAATTTAAAAATCAAACAATTATGTTGAAAATCATAGCAATAAGTATTACCATTATTATAACAGTATTATTAGTCGCTGCATCAATAATGAAGAAAGAATATAGTATTTCATCCGAAATCATTATAAACAAACCGCGAAATACGGTGTTTAATTATGTAAAAAATATCAAGAATCAAGAAAAATACAGCAAATGGGTAATGGCAGACCCTAATGTAAAAATGGATTATAAAGGTACAGATGGCACTGTGGGCTTTATTGCTGCTTGGAAAAGCGAAATAAAAGATGTTGGTATAGGGGCGCAAGAAATTACCCAAATAAAAGATGGTGAAAGGTACGATGTGGAAATAACATTTGAAAAGCCATTTAAAGGCATAAGCACTGCTTTTACTACTACCGAAGCAATTACCGAAAATCAAACAAAGGTTACAACAACCTTTAATTCTAAAACACCTTTCCCGATGAACCTAATGATACCGATGATAAAAAATATGCTCCTAAAAGATATGAATGAGAATGCTTCTAATCTTAAAAAGATTTTAGAAACACAATAGGGTACCCTACTCTTAATTAATTACAATTGGTATAATAAAAAAACATACTTTTGCCTTTTATGAGCAAAAGAATTTTACTTGTTATTCTATTTTTTGTTTCTGCAATTTTACTTGCAAAACAAAAAACTGCTCCTATTGTAAATCTGTCCGATTCATATCATTTATTAATTCCGGCAAAAAAACAGACTGCAACTTGTAACTATTCGCCCGTAAAACAAACACAAGGCAGTTTTAAACTCACAATTAGAAAAAAAATTAAAGAATCATCCGTACATTTTTTCATTACTTCTGTGTTTAATAAAGAAGTAATTTTAAAATACATTTCAACAAATAATAAAAGTAATAATACCACTTTCGTTTTTTCTAATTTTTCAAAGGTTAATACCCTTCGTGGGCCTCCAGATAGCAATTTATCTTCAACTTTTCTTCTATAATTCCATTTTATAGCAATACATATAAGTGTGTATTTATACTTTTCAATTAAGTTGCTAAAACAATTTTATGGTCAAAAAATTTATAACTGAAAGAAGCAAAAAATCTGTCTTTGTCCTATTTGCTATCTATCTATGCTTACCAATAACAGCAAAAACACAAACACTAAATTTATACGATGCAGTAATAAACACAATTACCAATTACCCACTTTTAAAACAAAGAGTGGCAGAAATAAAGACTGCAAAAGCACACGAACAAACAATAGCGGGAAACAGGCTACCCTCTTTAATACTACAAAACCAATTAGATATGGGAACTGTGAATTCCTTACCGGGTTCTTATTTTCCATTAGGTATTATTCCTTCTGTATCCGGCGGTAATAGTGTTACAAATAAAAGCCAAATGAATGTAGGCGATATTGCAATTTCTTTTTTGCAATGGGAATTTTACAATTTCGGATATGTAAATGCTCAACAAAATGAAGCAATTGCAAACACAGAACTCTATAAAGCAATATTAGAAAAAGACACCTACTTACTTACCTTAAATGTAGTGGCACAATATTTAGATTGGCAAAAAAAATACAATTTGTTGCATATTGAAATAAATAATTTATCAAGAGCTAAATTAATCTATTCATCAATAAAGGCAAATGTTTTAAGTGGTTTAAAACCAGGTGTAGATACAAGTACTGCAAAAGCTGCATATTCGGGTGCAAGATTATCGTATTTAAAAGCTTTAGACGATTATAATACAGCTAAAATTAGTTTATTTAGCTACACAGGTATAAAAAATGATTTGCTTCTGCCCGATACCAATTCCATTAACAAATTACTACTAAATGAATTAGTAACGTTTAAACAAGAAGATAGTATATCGCTTTCTCACCCTTTACTAAATGTCTATCTAAAAAAAGTAGATATGGAATTTGCTAATAATAAGGTACTATCTAAAAAATATCTTCCTCATTTCGCATTCACAGGTGCTGCATTCCTACGCGGTACAGGCATAAGCCCAACCGGCAACTATTCTACCGATATGAATATGCCTTACAATAGATATAATTATCTAATGGGACTTTCTATCAGTTATAATATTTTTGATATAAAACATCGCAAAGACCAACTCTTAGAAGGTAAATATACAATTGAAGCCATGCAAGAAGAATTAAAAACACAAACCTTAAGTTTAAATACAATGTTGCAACAAGCAACATCTTCTTATAATATAACATTAGAAAAATTAACGGAAATACCTATACAACAACAAGCAGCTACCGATGCCTATAATCAACAATTAGCTTTGTACCGTTCCGGTTTAAATACTATTATTGACATTACCAATGCCCAATATATATTAATGCAAGCAGAAACAAACTATGCTATCGCACAGAACGACTTAATTATGTTACTTTTTATTCGTGCCGGTTTAAATGGACAATCTGATAAATTCTTACAAAAATTTAAACAATAGCACCATGAGTTTAATATCCATATCTTTAAAAAAGCCAATAACAGTACTCGTTATTGTTTCAGCAGTTTTTATAAGCTCCCTATTAGCTGTAAAAACCATACCCATTGATATTTTTCCTAAATTAAACCTTCCGGTTATCTATGTTATAGAACCCTATAATGGCATGACCCCACAACAAATGGAAGGCTTCTTTTCTACTCGTTTGCAAGACCAGTTTTTATACATTAACGGTATTAAAAATGTGAGTAGCAAGAATCTGCAAGGAATAAGTATATTAAAACTTACATTTTTTGAAAGTACCAATATGGCAGAAGCATCTGCACAAGTTGCACTTCAATTAAACAGAGCCATGCAATTCTTTCCACCGGGTGCATTACCACCACAAGTTATTCGGTTCGATGCTTCGTCCTTGCCGGTTGGGTCTCTTGTATTTACAAGTCCGGAAAAAAAGTTGGAAGAAATAAGCGATTTAGCCGCAACCAGAATCCGCCCCATGTTTTCTTCCATACCGGGTATTGCCACACCGGCACCTATTGGCTCTAACCAAAGAACAATTGTTTTAAATATAGACCCGCAAAAACTACGCAGCTTTAATTTAACTGCCGATGAGGTTGTTGCCGCAATTGCAGGAAATAATATCATTACCCCATCCGGAAATATTCGCATTGGCAATACTATGTATATTACCACAACAAATGCATTGGAATCTAATGTAGAATCATTTGGAAATATTCCCATTAAAACAGAAAATATGAATACTGTTTTTCTTCGTGATATTGGTAATGTACAAGATGCTGCCGATGTAACAACCGGCTATGCACTCATAAACGGTAAACGCTCTGTTTATATGCCGGTAGTAAAAACACCGGATGCATCAACTTGGGAAGTTGTTCAAGAATTGAAATCTCGCATTCCCGAAATGCAAAACCTACTACCCGAAAATGTACAAATATCTTATGTGTTCGACCAATCTATTTTTGTTATAAACTCTGTAAAAAGTTTGATAAGCGAGGGTATTTTGGGTGCAATACTTACCGGATTAATGGTACTACTATTCCTGAGAGATTGGCGAAGTTGTTTAATTGTTGTTATTTCAATTCCGTTGTCGGTATTGAGCGGTGTTTTATGCTTGAAACTTTTTGGGCAAACAATAAATATAATGACCCTTAGTGGGCTTGCATTGGCAATTGGCATTTTAGTAGATGAATCTACAGTAACGATAGAAAATATACATCAACACTTGGAAATGGGTAAAAATAAGAAGCAAGCTATTTTTGATGCTTGTGAAGAAATTTCGTTTCCTAAGTTATTAATACTGTTATGTATTTTAGCTGTTTTTGCTCCTTCCTTTATAATGCTGGGTGTACCTAAAGCCCTTTTTCTACCGCTGTCTCTTTCCATTGGATTTGCAATGATTGCATCGTTCTTGCTTTCGCAAAGTTTATTACCCGTAATAGCTAATTGGATTTTAAAAGAAGAAATGTATATATATAAACATGGGCAACAACATGCACATGCCGGTTTGGCTTTAGATAAAGAAGAAATGGAAGAAATAAAAGAACATGATAAGCATGAAAAAACTGAGCCTCAAAAAAACGATTTCTTTGAAAAAATAAAAATAGCATTCTCAAATTCTCTGGAAAGAAGTATAAAACATAAAAAAAGAAATGTACTCATCTATTTATTTGTTACAATAGCATTAACAGGCATTCTATTTATGGTGATAGGTAAGGATATTTTACCTAAAACAAATAATGGGCAATATCAACTAAAACTCCGCCTACCCGATGGTACAAGATTAGAACGTTGCGAAACGATGGTTTTAGATGTAATAGACATGATAGACAGTATTACAAAACACCATATTACAATCAGTTCTGCTTATGCAGGTATGATACCGGGTAATAATGCCACAGCTAATCTATTTGTTTTTAATGCCGGCACACATGAAGCAACTTTACAAATTCAGTTAGATAAAGATTTTAATATGGATAAAGATACTTTTCAGGAGCTATTCAGAAAAACAATGGCAACAAAAATGTCTTTAGTCCGTATTTCTTTTGAACCCATTGAACTTACTGAAAAAATAATGAGCCAAGGTGCATCCAATCCTATTGAAGTTCAGGTAACAGGTAAAGACATGAAACAAAATGAAGACTATGCCAATAGAATTATGGAAAAACTTAGAAATGTACGTTTCTTTAGAGATGTACAAATTCAACAGCCCTTAAAATGCCCTACGATACGCATAGAATTAGATAGATATAAGATTTCCCAAATGGGCTTAAAATTATTAAATGTATCTCGTTCTTTAACTGCGTTTACTTCTTCAAGTCGTTTTACAGAAAAAAATCTATGGTTAGACCCCAAAACAGCCTATTCGTTTCAGGTGCAGGCACAAATACCTGAATACTTAATGAATACTATTGAAGAATTAAAAGAAATGCCAATTGACCCCGACCATTCTGCACTTACATTGCAAAACATTGCTACTGTTTATATTGATACTACTGTTGGTGAAATTGACAGAAGTGGTCCGAGAAGAATTATTACAGTAGGAGCCAATTTAAACAATAAAGACCTGCAAAGTGGTACTATTGAAGTGAACAAAGTACTAAAATCGTTAGGCGAATTACCCAAAGGACTCGTAATTAATGTGCAAGGAATGTCTAATTTGCTAACTCAAACTTTAGATAGCTTACAGAATGGATTATTATTTGCTATAATCGTTATTTTCCTTTTGTTGGCAGCAAATTTTCAGTCTTTTAATGTTTCACTTGCTATCATGAGTGCTATACCTGCCGTTTTATTAGGTGCTTTAACTTTTTTATTGCTGTCGGGCGCAACTCTTAATCTGCAATCTTATATGGGTATTATTATGTCAACGGGGGTATCTGTTGCAAATGCAATTCTTATTGCAACCAATGCAGAAAAATTACGCATAGAATATAATAATGATATACAGAAAGCGATAATAGTAAGTGCATCTATAAGATTAAGACCTATACTTATGACAAGTATGGCAATGATTGCGGGTATGATACCAATGGCAAGTGGTTTGGGCGAATCGGGAGACCAAACT
This sequence comes from uncultured Bacteroidota bacterium, assembly GCA_903929195.1. Taxonomy (GTDB): domain Bacteria; phylum Bacteroidota; class Bacteroidia; order Chitinophagales; family Chitinophagaceae; genus CAIYTT01. Next base: position 5,090 of record CAIYTT010000082.1, on the reverse strand, counting down.
GCACCATTAGGTCGTGCAGTTATTGGCGGTTTAGTTGCTTCTACTTTTGCTGCACTTTATATAGTACCTCAATGTTATGCTTGGTTACAACAAAAAGCTTCTTTAAAATCACCCTCTTTATTACCCGAAAATTTTAAATCAAACTAAAATGAAAAAAATATCAATATATATTACTCTTGTTATAATTGCTTTTCAGATAAGTTCTTGTAATAACCAAGAGAATGAAGTAAAAAACAAAGAACTCGAAAAAAAATACAAACTAATGTCTGTTGAAAAAAGACAGATAAATGGGAAATTGCGTCTGCCGGGCGTGCTACAACCTTTCCAGTTTGTGCAAATTTATCCTCGTATAAGTGCCTATGTTAAAACAGTAACTGTTGACAGGGGTAGTATTGTAAAAAAAGGAACTGTATTAATGACACTTGAAGCACCTGAAATTGAACAAAATGCCGCTTCTGCAAAATTAAAGTATGCACAAGCCTACTCTAATTATCTTACAAGCCAAGATAAATATAAACGCTTACTGGAAACAAGTACAACACCCGGTACAATATCGCCTTACGACCTTGCAGCAGCAATAGATAGAATGAAGGGAGATAGTGCAACCGCACAAGCAGAATTTGCAAACTATCGTGCCTTGGAAACAATGAAAAACTACTTAACAATTTTTGCACCGTTCGATGGGGTCATAACAGAACGAAACATACATCCGGGTGCACTTGTAGGCCCGGGAATACAAAATACAAAGGCGGTACTTTCGCTGCAAGAAATAGCTAAATTAAGACTGGTAGCAGAGATACCCGAACAATATGCAACACAAATAGATAAAAACTTGCCTGTAAGCTATAAAATAAATGCTATTCCGGGTACAAACTTTGAAGGACGCATATCCAGAACATCTAATAGTTTAAGTAGTACTTTCCGAGCCGAAACGATTGAAATTGATATTGATAATACAAATAATCAATTTAAATCGGGTATGTATGCCGAAGTTTCAGTACCTACAATTGGTAATCTAAATACGTTTGTTGTACCTAAATCTGCAATAATCACAAACACTGAAAAAAAATATATAGTTACTTATGTCAATAATAAAACAAAATGGGTTGAGGTTATAGAAGGAAATCAAAAAAATGATTCTTGCGAGATATTCGGTAATATACAATTAGGAGATAAATTAATTATAAATGCCAATTACCAAATAAAAGATAATCAAGAAATTAAAGTTGAATAAATAACTGTTGTATTTTATTTTGGCAAAGCATTGCTATAAGTGTATTTTTAATACTAAAACTGAATACTTTTATATCGCATCTATACTTAAACTATTTTAAGTACCGGGTGTCTAAATTTTTTTTATCTTAAATTAAAATATGAATAATAAAATATTTATTATCTGTAGTTTCTTATTATTCTCCATTTCAAGTTATGCCCAACCCTATCTTATTACAGGTAATGTTAAAGATGCTACTGATACCTCTGCTTTGTCGGGGGTAAATGTACTCTTATCTTCAAATACAGACAGTACTAATAAAACAGGTAGTACTACCGACTTAAATGGAAACTTTAGCTTGCAATGCAATGTTGCCGGCAGATATACACTAAAATTTATTTACTTAGGGTATAAAAATGTTGTAAAGAGAATAAATGTAACCGATAACATTGCAATTGGTACTATATCTATGCATATGGAAGCTACTGAATTAAAAGGTGCAACAGTAGCCGGCAAACAAATTAGAGCCGAACAAAATGGAGATACTACACAGTTTCATGCCGATGCTTATAAAACACACCCGGATGCTACTGCCGAAGATTTAGTTACCAAAATGCCCGGTATCACATCAGACAATACCGGTGTAAAAGTAAACGGAGAAGCTGTGCAACAAGTTTATGTAGATGGAAAACCTTTTTATGGCAACGACCCTACCCTATCTTTAAAAAACCTACCTGCTGAAGTAATTGATAAAATTCAGGTATTTGATAAATTAAGCGACCAAGCCACTTTTACAGGTTTTGATGATGGCAATAGTCAAAAAACCATGAATATAATTACTAAAAGTAATAAAGGCGAAGGCGTTTTTGGTAAAGTTTATAGTGGTTACGGTACAGACGACCGATATTTAGCCGGTGGTAACCTAAATATTTTTCATGGCGACCAGCGTATTTCTATTCTTGAATTGAGTAATAACATCAATCAACAAAACTTTGGTAGCCAAGATTTGTTAGGCGTAATGAGTGGCGGCGGAAATGGAAACCGTGGTGGTGGTGGCGGCATGGGTGGTGGTAATTTCTCCGGTGGCGGCGGCGGTGGTACAAATAATTTCCAGGTGGGGTCTCAACCCGGTAATACTATTACTAATTCTGTTGGTTTAAATTATAGTGATGTTTGGTTTAAAAAAATAAAATTTACAGGTAGTTATTTTTATAATTCAACTGATAATATAAATAATTCTTTGCTTACAAGAAACTATTTTACAAAAAATGACAGCACTAACATTTATAATGAAAATGATAATTCGGAAACAAAAAATGCGAATCATCGCATCAATATGCGATTAGAATACACTGTTGATTCTTATAATACTATTATTTTTACTCCAAGTATTAATTTTCAAGAAAATATTAATAACTCTGCCACCTTTGCCAAAGATAGTTTAGGACAATTCTTAGCGAGCAAAACCAATAACAGTAGTAGCGTAAACACTACTGGGTATAGTTCTAATAACAATTTATTATTACAACATAAATTCAAAAAGCCTAAGAGAACCATTTCTATTAATTTTGCCAATTCATTTAACGAAAAATCGGGTAATGGTGATTATTTCTCCTTAAATAATTTTTATACTCGCGGAGACTCTACTAAGTACAATCAAAATAATACTATTAACAATAATGGTTATACATTGGGTACCACAATTGCCTATACCGAACCAATTGGTAAAAAAGGACAATTAATGCTTAATTACAGCCCGTCTTACACAAAAAACAGTGCTGACAATACAACCTATAATTTTTCTGATACTACTTTAAAATATACAGATGTAGATACTTTTTTATCTAATAAATATAATAATACCTATACAACACAAAAAGGAGGTATTAATTATAGAATAGGAGATAAAAAATTCAATCTCCTGTTTGGTATAAATTACCAAGTTGCAGAACTGGAAGGTGAACAAATTTTCCCTTATAATGTTAGTATTCCACGTACCTTTAGTAGTTTTCTACCTACTGCTTTTTTTAACTATCGCTTTGCTAATGGTAGAAACCTTCGTATTATGTACCGTACAAATACAAGTGCCCCCTCTGTAACCCAGCTACAAAATGTAGTAAATATTAGTAACCCGCTTTTACTTACTACAGGTAATTCTAATTTAAAACAAGATTTTGAACAATCTTTAATAATAAGATATGGGCTTACAAAGTCTAAAACAGCTCATAACTTTTTCTTATATGCTTATGGTAATTATATAAGTAATTATATTGCCAATGCAAGCTATATGCCCAATTCAGATTCCTCTTTTAAAGGGCCTTATATGCTTAGCCCGGTAATTATTAATAAAGGCAGCCAGCTTACTATGCCCGTAAATATTGACGGATACTGGAATGCTAAATCTTTTATTACCTATAGTTTGCCGTTTGAAGTAATTAAAAGTAATTTAAATTTGAATGGTGGTTGTAATTACACCCGCACACCTGGGCTTATTAATAATAGCATTAATTACTCGAGTAATACTATACCTACTTTCGGCATTGTGATAAGTAGTAATATAAGCGAAAAATTAGATTTCACTTTAGCCTATACAGGAAATTATAATTTGGTAAATAATACAGTTGAAAAAAGTGGGAATAATAATTTCTACAATCACACATCCAGTTTTAAAATTAACTATCTTTTTTTGAAACATTTTGTATTTAACACTAATATTACTCATAATTACTATACCGCTTTTAGTAGTACCGGCGAACAAAGTTATTTTCTTTGGAATGCCTATTTAGGATATAAAATGCTTAAAAAACAAGCCTTAGAAGCAAGAATCAGTTGTTATGATATTCTAAACCAAAATATAAATATTAGCCGTACAGTTACTGAAACATACATACAAAACAGTAACACACAAGTTTTAAAACAATATTTTATGTTCCAGCTTACTTATACCATTCGGAATTTTAAGGGTGCTATACCAACAGAAAACAAACCTGACCGTGATAATGGAGAACACAATTTTAGGCAACCGGGTGGTAGAGGTGGTATGTAAAAGTATAAATAACCCGTTTTTACTAAAAATTTATTTGGGCAGTTTATTTGTAAAACTGCTCATTAATTGCCCGTTTGTGTTTCATAGTGAGTTATTTTTTTTGTTGCGTTATTGGGTTTGGGTGTAAGGTATTTTATTTTAGAATAGCTTTTAATTTTTGATTGCACCCATTTAAACTGGTTTTGGGTTGTTTTTGGTGATGGGCAAGGGCTTGATGGTTGTGTGATTTTGTGTGATTTTTTTACCTAATTTTGTCTGAACCATGATTCGCCTGATTTTCTTGATGCTCGTGGTTTGTGAGTGCTGATTGCTGACATCAGAAAGCTTCATTTAGCTTCAGTTCTTTGAATACTTTCGGAGAAAGGGTTCTATTTATACTTCCGGATTCCCTGCGGAAAATCCGAAAGAACTGGGAGGTTGCAAGTATTTCAGGGACTTATTCTTCAGATGGTAAATGTAACGCTTTTTATAGTTTTGGACTTGGATGGGAAATTGGTTTAGATGCAAGTCCGATAACTGGTGTCAACATACAAGGTGCATATCAGTATACTATAAGTGTTGCTCCGCTTATCGCAAAATAGTAAAAACAAATAAATATATGAATAAAAAAAATATAATGAACATAATAATTATCTCAATTCTGTTATTGAGCTGTATTGTATATACAATTACAGTAATGATTTATAAAAAGCATTTCTATCAAACAAAGATAAATTCTGTTGTAATTAAATCAGATGATTGGATGGTGAGTTCGATAAAATTTATTTTTGCTGATGACAATTTTGTATATTTGTTTGCTCCTTGGGGTAACAAAATGTTAATAGGAGATTC
>CAIYTT010000081.1 GCA_903929195.1 uncultured Bacteroidota bacterium | reverse complement strand
TTAAATAACAATAAAATAAAGATTAAAAGTAAAATAAATCATAAAAATAACTTAGACGCATAAGTAAAGGATACTTTTATATAACTTTGACTCAAAATTCATAAATTTTTAATGCAATGAAAAGGATACTCTTACAAACAATAGGATTTATAGTTATTATAGTAACAACTATAAATGTAAAAGCTCAAAATATTTATACGTTTGCCGGTACACAATCTACACCGGGTTATGCAGGAGATGGCGGTTTAGCTAATTTAGCACAGTTAGCAGCTCCAAGAGGCATTATCGTAGGTCGTACAGGAAATATATATTTCTGTGATTCTAGAAATAACGTGGTAAGAATGGTAAGTGCGTCAGGTATTATAACTACAGTTGCCGGAGACGGTACTAATGCATATGGTGGTGATGGCGGGCCGGCTACAGCAGCTCAATTAAGTAATCCGGCCGGAATTGCATTTGATAATATTGGTAATATGTATATTACAGATTCCAGAAATAATGCTATAAGAATGGTTGATGGCACAGGTACCATTACAACAATAGCAGGTGGTGGTTTCCCCGGTTATAGTGGCGATGGTGGACCGGCTGCTGCTGCACAAATCAATAGACCTACAGGTATTGCTATCAGCAACAACGGACTAATTTATTTTTCTGATTCCAGAAATAATGTAGTTCGTCTTATAGATACATTAGGTAATATAAATACGGTTGTTGGTAATGGTACTGCCGGTTTTGGCGGCGACAGTATTGCTGCAACTTCAACCATGTTAAACAGACCACAAGGTTTGGCAATTAGTAATACAGGGATATTATACATTGCTGATAATGGGAATTTTAGAGTGCGTATGGTAGATACCGGAATGGTTTATACCTATGCAGGTAATGGAACAGCAGGCAATAGTGGAGATGGTGGTTTAGCAATTCTTGCAATGATTTCAGGTCCTACTGGTTTGGCTCTTGATACTTTAGGTAATTTATTGGTTGCCGATGCTGCAAACAATATTCGTAAAGTTACAAGTACGCACTACATAAGTACTATTGCCGGCACAGGTACTGCCGGTTACTTTGGTGATGGTGGTGCTGCTGTTCATGCTCAAATAAACACGCCATCTGCTGTTGCAATAAATCGTACTAACGGAGACATTTATATTTCAGATGCAGGTAATAATGTTGTTCGTAGAATAGGTACAAGTGTAGTAGGTATTAGTATTACTACTACAACCGGAGATACTGTTTGTACCGGCAGAGGTCCAATTGCATTTTTTGCTACACCAATTGCAGATTCGATGCCAGCACATTATCAATGGCAATTAAACACTGTTAATGTTGGTAGAGATACTTCTATGTATATTGACAGCACTATAGTTGCCGGAGACGTTATTAATTGTGAATTATTAGATACCACTGGTACAGTAATTGCAATGTCTTCGTTTCTTGTTGCCAATTCTATTCCGGTTGTAGGGCTATTAACTTATCCGGCAACAATTTGTGTTGGTTCAGCTATTCGTTTTAGAGATACTTCTTTTGGCGGTCGTTGGGTTATTACAGACACTTTTATTGCCAATATGATTCCGTTCCCTCCGGGTAATATTAAGGGATTGACTGTAGGGTTAGATACAGCATACTATATAAAATCGAATGTTTGTGGTGCTGATACTGCAAAAGCTTATTTTAGTGTAGTAAATAATTTAGTTGGTGCAATTTCCGGTCCGCATTCTATATGCGAAGGTTCATCAGCCGTTTACAGTGATACTACAGCAGGTGGTCATTGGCGCACAAGACCTCCGTTTGCAGGTACTATGGATACTCTTACCGGTACGTTTACAGCAAATGTTAATCCTGGTCCGGGTGGTTTTGTAATTATTACTTATGGTATTTCTCCATCTTGTTATGTTACAGATACAGTAACAATAGACTCTTTGCCGCTAGTTATGCCTATTGCAGGAGCATTAACAGTAGATAGTGCTGCAACAACTACCTTAACCGATGGCACTCCAAGTGGTATTTGGAGTAGTAGTGATGTAACAATCGCAACAGTTGATTCGTTATCGGGTGTTGTTACCGGTCTTAAATCGGGTACTGTAACCATAACATATACTGTTACGAATGCGTTTGGTTGTGCTAATGTTTCAACTTACACAATTACCGTATTAAATCCGGCAGGCATTAGAAATATGGAAAGTAATTATTCTTTTAATGTTTATCCAAATCCGGCAAGCAATCAGGTTGTATTGCAATGGAATGGTAATGTAAATACACAAACAAAAGTTCTTATTACCGATATTACAGGTAGAGAAGTTTATTCTTCTACATTAGCTGTTAATAAAGTTAAAGGGCAAATATCTATTGACATTTCCAATTTTAATAAAGGAATTTATATTCTTTCAGTAAAAGGGGATGCTTTAAGTTATTGTAATAAATTAATAGTAGAATAGTAAAAATAATTAGTAATATAAAAAAGCAAGAAGTTTATTTCTTGCTTTTTTTGTTTCAAGCAATTTCTTGATACGATTAATATATATATTATTTAATACTATTTATAAAACGTCCTACTTTTTTTCTACTTTTACATTTTAATAAAATCTGCCTACAAATGTCTCATCAATTGCTTAAAGGTAAAAAAGGAATAATTTTTGGTGCGTTAGATGAAAGGTCAATCGCATGGAAGACCGCACTCGTTGCTGTTGCAGAGGGTGCAGAAATTGTACTCACAAATGCTCCTATAGCATTGCGAATGGGTAAAATTAATGATTTGGCTAAATTATGTAATGCAACAGTAATAGCAGCAGATGCAACATCAACTGCCGATTTAGAAAATCTGATGCAAAAAAGTATGGAAGTATTAGGTGGTAAAGTAGATTTTATTTTACACTCTATTGGCATGTCGCCAAATGTGCGTAAAAACATAGAATATACGAACACTAACTACGAAAATTTCCTTAAAACATTAGATATTTCTGCTTTGTCATTGCATAGAGTATTGCAAGCAGCAATGAAGGCAGATGCCATAAATGAATGGGGTAGTGTGGTTGCATTAAGTTATATAGCTGCACAAAGAACATTTCCGGGCTATAATGACATGGCAGATGCTAAAGCATTATTAGAAGGTATTGCTCGTAGTTTTGGTTTTCATTACGGTTTAGCAAAAAAAGTGCGTGTAAATACTATTTCTCAATCACCTACAGTAACTACTGCCGGTTCGGGTGTTGCGGGTTTTGATGTTTTTTATAGTTATGCCGAAAAAATGTCTCCTTTAGGTAATGCATCTGCCGATGATTGTGCCAATTATTGCGTAATGATGTTTAGCGATTTTACTAGAATGGTAACAATGCAAAATCTATTTCATGATGGTGGTTTTTCTACTACCGGTGCAAGTAAAATGGTTGTTGAGGCAATGAATCAAAATCTTATTGAAGAAAATAAATAATTCTAATTATTATTCGGTTTTAGATATTGTAATGATATACAATATCTAAAACCTTTTTTTTATTCTTACTTTTTATTGCAATATTTTTTTTTGCAGTACGTTTATCACACATGCGATTGTTAAAATTATTTTTTGTCTTTTTTGCATTTATAGTTTTTGGGTCTGTTCGTGCTCAGGTTACAGGTGGTCAGTACGCATTCGAATATCTTCGTTTGGCTAATGCACCTCATGTTTCCGCATCAGGTGGAATAAGTGTTGCAAATCCTGATTTTGATATTGCTTTTGCTTTACAAAACCCTGCTATGATGAGACCGGGTTTGCACAATCAATTAGAGCTTACATATAATAATTATTATTCCGGTATCAGTATTTTAAATTTGCAGTATGGTTATTATGTACCTAAAATAAATACTTCCTTTTTTATGGGGCTGCAATACCTTAATTATGGCAACATACCGGCAACAGATAATGCAGGTAATGTTTATGGTTCTTTTAATCCCAGAGACTATTCAATTGCCCTTGGTGCGTCCAAAAAATATTTAGACCATTGGCGTTATGGTGCCGATATAAAATTTGCTTATTCTTTTCTTTATGCTACAACAGGTACTGCTGCCATGGCAGATATAGGTATTAATTATTATGATACAAGCAGCCTATGGGACTTTGGTGCAGTAGCAAAAAATATGGGTGTAATGACAAAAAAGTATGATGTGAATCAAGCCGCAGAACCTATACCTTTTGATTTACAATTAGGCGTTTCTAAACAATTAAAACACGTGCCATTAAAATTCATTATGACTTTACATCATTTATATGAATGGGACATACGTTATAATAATCCTGCTGACCTTAATGGCACGAATCTTTTAGGAACAACAGATACAGTAAAAAATACAGGGTCTCATTTTGGCGATATTTTATTCAGACACTTTATTTTTGGTGCTGAACTATCAATATCTAAAAAAATTATTATTACTGCTTCTTATAATGATTTGCAAAGACAAGAGTTAGCCATAAGTACTGCCACCGGATTGGCAGGATTTGCTTTTGGGTTAGGTGTCAATTTAAATAAATTTCAAATTCATTATGCACGTACTTATTACCATATAGACGGCCCATATAATGAATTTGCATTGACAATGGCTTTGAATAAACTCTTTGCTTTCGGTAAAACTGGAGAACGAATACATTGGACAAATGAGTATCCTGATTGGGAATAAATAAAATATAGACATTAATTTGTATATTTCTGCCAAAAAGTTTTGCTGAAATTGAAATAATCATTAATTCATTTGTTTGAGTTATTATTCTTAAAAACCTTGTCTATATTTGTAGAATGAAAGTAGTCATTTTTGCCGGGGGTAGAGGAACCCGAATTTCAGAAGAGTCATCATTGAGACCAAAACCAATGATAGAAATAGGAGGGAAACCCATTCTATGGCATATTATGAAGATTTATGCCGCCTATGGTCATACAGAGTTTATTATTTGTTTAGGCTATAAAGGATGGATTATAAAGGAATACTTTGCTAATTATTTTATGCATAATGCCGACATTACGGTAGATTTAGCAACGAATTCTTTAGAAGTACATAAAACAAGTGCCGAACCCTTTAAAATTTCTCTTATTGATACAGGCTTAGATACAATGACTGCCGGCAGGTTGAAAAGAGTATTACCTTTTATAGGCGACCAAACATTTATGCTTACTTATGGAGATGGGGTAAGTGATGTAAACTTAGATGAGGTATTGGATTTCCATAAAAAAAGTGGAAAAATATGCACCATGACGGCGATACAAGCAACAAGTAGATTTGGGGTGATAAAGATGGATGATGCCGGTTTAATAAGTAGTTTTGAAGAAAAACCCGCTGATTCCGGAACATGGATTAATGGTGGCTTTTTTGTTTTGGAACCAAGTATTGTTGATTATCTTCATGATGATGCAGATGATATTATGTGGGAAAGACAGCCTATGGATGATTTAGCACAAAATAATGAAATTGTTGCCTATAAACACCACGAATTTTGGAAATGTATGGATACATTACGTGATAAAGAAGAATTGGAACATTTATGGCAAACTGAACCTAAATGGAAAAAATGGTAATGCTATTATTTTAATCTGATAAAATTGAATGTGAAATGGTTGCTGAACAATATTTGAAATCTGTTTTTAAAGGTAAACGTGTTTTTGTAACAGGGCATACAGGTTTTAAAGGTGCTTGGTTATTGCAAATACTCAATTGGTTAGGTGCAAATGTTAAAGGTTATTCTTTAGAACCTGAAAAAAGTAATGACCTTTATAATCAAATTTCAGGCGATAGCTTATGTTATAGTTCTGTAATAGCAGATATTTGCGATAAACAAAAACTCACTACCGAATTAGTACGATTTGAACCTGATTTTGTGTTTCATTTAGCTGCCCAAGCTTTAGTAAAGCGAGGTTATGAAATGCCTTCTTATACTTTTATGGTAAATGCACAAGGTACTGCTCATGTACTTGATGCTATTCATAGTTTGAAAACACCATGTATTGGTGTTATGATTACTACTGATAAAGTGTATGATAATCCCGAAAGAGGAATACCATTTAATGAAGATGATAAATTAGGAGGATACGACCCTTATTCTGCCAGTAAAGCTGCTGCCGAAATTGTAATTGATTCTTACAGAAGGTCTTTTTTTAATCCTGCTTTTTATATTCAACATCATAAAAGTATTGCTGCAGCAAGAGCCGGAAATGTAATAGGGGGTGGGGATTTTTCTGATAACAGAATTATTCCCGATATTGTACGTTCTATCTCTTTCGGTGAATCGGTAGGTTTAAGAAACCCGTTTTCGGTAAGACCTTGGCAACATGTTTTAGAACCATTGGGCGCTTATTTGTTATTAGCAGCAAAATTAACCGAAGACCCACTTAGATATGCTACCGCCTACAATTTTGGTCCTAATCCTGAGGATATGCTTACAGTAGAGGAACTTACAAAAATATTTTTTAATGCTTACGGTTCCGGTAGTCATAAGAATTTGGAATTAGAAAATATGCCCCACGAAGCAAAGTTATTATTGTTAGATAGCACAAAAGCATTGGTAGAACTTGGTTGGAAATCTAAAATGAATGCCCAAACAGCAATAGAAATGACTGCAAAATGGTATGCAGATAAGCATAATAATGCACATAATAAGTGTATGGAACAAATAAAAGCATATTTTCTATAATACTATTTTTTAGTTATAAAAAGCATTAATAAATTAGAAACATTATTTAGAAATAGAATGGAAATAGAAAAAATATTTTTATCAGGGGCAGCAGTTATCCATCTGCCCTTTTCTAATGATAACAGAGGTGAGTTTACAAAAGTATTTCATGATTCTACTTTTAAAAAAGCAGATATAGACTTTGTTTTGAAAGAAAGTTACTTTTCAATATCTAATAAAGATGTAATTAGGGGTATGCATTTTCAAATTCCAAACGAAGACCATAGTAAAATAGTTTTTTGCCCACAGGGAGCAATAATAGATGTTATGGTTGATTTAAGAAAAGATTCTCCTACTTTTAAACATTTTTTCAGCCAAGAATTAAGTGCTGCAAACCATAAAGCATTTTATATACCAAAAGGATTTGCTCATGGTTTTAAATCTTTGACAGACAATACAATCACTTGTTATTTTGTGTCTACAGAGTATAGCAAAAATCATGATACCGGTGTCCGATATGACTCAATAGGTTTCAATTGGGAAGTAGCTAACCCTATTATTTCTAAAAGAGATAGCGAGTTTAAAGAACTAAAAGATTTTGAAAGCCCTTTTTAATTGATTATTTTGCAATGCTAAAAGAGCCGTTTGCAATTTTTGTAGAGTCCATTGCAGTTAAGCTAAATGTTCCGGTATAATAGGGGTCAACACCTGTAATATTAATATATCCATAAGCAATTTGAGTAAATGAATCTAAAGGATTGCTTATGATTGCGTTTAAAGGGTTAGATAGCCAATAGTTTTTAGTAATAGTAGTATCACTGTTTCCAATAATTACACTACCGCTCGTATAATAAGATTGGTATCCTGTTGCTGTATCTATTTGATATTGTGCTAATTCGCCATTGAAATTAGGAATACAAAGAGTAAGTGTTTGTTTGTAAGTTGATGCTGCATATATGGTTAGGGTAGTACCAACTTTAAAAACTTTTATTGAATTACCATTGGCTGTAAAGGTATGTCCTGATGTAGTTACAGTTAAGATATTTGCATTTAATGGGGTATTTTGGTTGCAACTACTTAAAAATAATAGGAATGTAAAAGCAGAAATAAGCGTGAAAAATATAACTTTCTTCATTAGAGAATATTTTTTTGTGAAAGTAAAATAAAAACGAGTAAAAACAAAATAATTCAATTCTATACAGGTGTAATTGACTTTTAATCGTTAGTAAAAATTCTTTCTAATGCCCAAGCCTTCAATCTCATTTCATCCCATTCTTTTTCAGGAATACTATCATAGGTAATAGCTCCACCGGTTTGATAACTCAAATATTTTAGTGTTTCATTATAAAAAAGACTCCTTATTATTACATTAAAGTCAAAATCGCCATTGGGTGTAATATATCCTATTGTACCTGAAAATAGTTCGCGTCTTGTTTCTTCATATTTTTCTATCAATTGCATTACTATATGTTTGGGCGCGCCTGTCATGCTGCCCATCGGGAATGTGTGCCTTATTGTGTCTGTAAATGGTATAGTCGGTTTTATGGTGCCACTAATAGTAGAAATAAGTTGATGTACCTGTGGGTATGTATAAACACCAAATAGTTCATCAACTTTTATGCTGCCTGTTTGGCAACATTTAGCCATATCATTTCGCACCAAGTCAACAATCATAATATTTTCTGCACGTTCCTTTATATCATTTCTTAGTAAATTTTTTATTTCCAAATCTTTTATTTCGTCAGCATCTCTTCTTGCTGTTCCTTTTATCGGTTGAGAAATAAGAGTATCATTTTCTTTTTTCAAATACCTTTCAGGGCTGGCACAAAACATATATTTGTCGTTGAACCTGTAATAAGCAGCAAAAGGTGATGGCGATAAACTATTTAGTGTATTAAAGGTATGCAATGGATTAATAATAACATCCTTACAATATCTTGAAGTACAGTAGTTAATTTCGTAACAATCACCATTTACAATGTGTTCTTTAAGGGTATTAATGGTGTCAATGTATGTTTTTTTATCAATTGAACCTTTGAAGTTTATTTCGAGAATTCGTTCTTTATATTCATCAATTGGTATGTTATTTATACTTTCATAAATTTTTTCAGGAGGGTAAACAGATTCTATAACCAATTCCGTTTGTTCTTTATTTATATAACATACAGTAGCCGGGATAAAAAAAGCAAAATCAGGAAAATAAGTTTGAATTTCGTGATTTGAAAATAATTTTTTCTCTAAATAATTTTTAAAATCATAGTTTATATTACCGAACAACCAATCTTTTTTTGTGTCATGTAGTAATTGAAGTGCTGATAATCTATCTATGTCTGTATGCGATGTTATATTAATAACATCAATAGCATCTGTAGCCAATAAGCATTCATATCCATTATATGCTGATGGATATGAATTAGTGTCTAAAAAACAAAAGATACTGAATTGTTTTGACCAATTCAGCATCTTTTGTTTTAAAAGAATCGTATCAACCCTGTTTATGGGGAATATTGTTTTAAGTCTTTGCAATAGCTGCAAACAGTTTAAAAATCGTCATCGTCATCAAAACCACCATGGCTATCTGTAAAAAAGCCTAAATCTTTAAATTCATCATCATAATCATCGTCCTTTGAAGATTTCTTTTTAGTAGAAGATTTTGTTTTTGATTTTGGCATATCAAATTCTTCAAATTCTTTATCTAAATCTATATCCTCTTCGTGGTCTTTACCAAAATCATCATCTACATCATCCAAATCATCTATATCGTCATCGTCATCATCGTTAACAATATTTTTTTTCTTTGAAGTTGATTTTGAAGTTGTTGATTTTTTTACCGGAACAATGTCCAAATCGTCATCGTCGTCATCATCATCGTCATCATTTTTACCAATTGGTTTTTTAACAACCTTTTTAGCCGGTATGTTTTTTGAAACAGCACCTGTACTTTTAGTTGTTTTTTTTACTGTTGCCGGTTTTGCATCAGTCTTTTTAGCTACTGTTTTAGGAGTAGATTTACTTTTTGAAGGGGCAAAATCAACATCATCATCAAAATCATCATTGTCTTCCAACAAATTCTTTTTCGATTTAGTTTCGGCTTTTTTAATAGGTGATTTTGCACCTTCTTTCAAGCCTTTTTTGATTTCGACCCTTTTTTCGGAATTTGATTTCATCGTGCTCATCTTTAATGCCGTAAATTTTTAATAGTTTAGTGAAATTGCCAAATTTTTTTTATAAAAATATAATATATTTTTTGTTTTAATTCTTTTTTATTAACTGTTCTCTACCTGTACCGTTAGAAATATAATCTATCTTAACACCTAAATATTGTTCAACAAAAATACAATATTCTTTAAAAACTTGCGGTAATTCTGAAAAATCTTTACATGTACTGATTGGCATTCCCCATTCATTAAATTCTTTATATTGTGGTTCAAAATTACCTTCACATAAATCGAAAGGTAATTCTGTTGTTTCAACCTCATTTATTTTGTAACTATATGCAACTTTTACAGTGTTGAAACTATCTAAAACATCTGCCTTGGTAATAATTAATTTTGTTACACCACTTAACATTATTACATATTTTAGTGCAACTAAATCTATCCAACCGCAACGGCGGGGACGACCGGTTGTAGCACCGAATTCATTTCCTGCCTTTCTTAACTGTTCACCGGTTTCATTATCTAATTCGGTAGGGAAAGGTCCACTACCTACCCGTGTACAGTATGCTTTTGTTATACCATATACCTCTCCGATTTTAGATGGCGCAATACCTAAACCGTTACATACACCGGCAGCAATTGTATTAGAAGATGTAACATAAGGATATGTACCGAAATCAATATCTAACATACTGCCTTGTGCCCCTTCTGCCAGTACTTTTTTGCCATTGTTAAGTTCGTTATTTATCCAATATTCAGCATTTATAATTTGTAATGATTTTATATAGTTGATTGCTTCAAAAAATGAGAATTCCCACTGTTGCCAATCAATTTTAAAATCATATTGATTCAATAATTGTATGTGCTTGAATTTAATCTTTTCATATTTTTCACTGAAATCAGCACTTAGTATATCGCCTATCCTTAATCCGTTTCTTCCGGTTTTATCCATATAAGCAGGTCCTATTCCTTTAAGTGTAGAGCCAATCTTTTCTTTGCCTTTTGCTGTTTCAGATGCTGCATCAAGAGCTTTATGGGTAGGTAATATTAAGTGTGCTCTACTGGAAATATACAATCTACTGAGTAAATCAGGACAATCTTCAATTACTGTTTCTATTTCTTTTTTGAGAACAATGGGGTCTATAACTACACCATTACCAATTAAATTTTTACAATTTGATTGAAAAATACCTGATGGAAGCGTATGTAATACTACTTTTTTACCGTTAACGTATAAAGTATGCCCAGCATTAGGGCCACCTTGAAAGCGTGCTATAATATCATACTTACTTGCCAGAAAATCAACAATTTTTCCTTTTCCTTCATCACCCCATTGCAACCCGAGTAAAACATCTACCATCAATCAATTTTTTATTGCGTTCAAATTTACCAAGTAAAAAACAATAAATGCAAAATTTAGACAAAAAAATAGTCTCTTTTTTTAAAATAGTATTTTTTTTAGCTTTATTGTTTTTATAATAATATATCCCATGTTTTTAAGCATGGGATATATTATTATAAAATATACTGTGTTTGTTTGTCTATTTACGATTCATTACTTTTATCATTGTCAAAACCCTTCATGGTTGACATTAATTGTTGCATGGTTCTTTGATAATTATTACTGGAACCATCTAAGAAAATTGTATTTCCTTTGCCGTTTTCAGCAAAATGTTTAATTGCATCTGTCCACATGGAGAATAGAATAAAAGAAGCATCTAAATTTGCTGTTTCCATTTCTTTTGCAGCGGCTGCCATACCTTTGGCTACCTCTTCGCGGAAAAGGGCAACACCTTGTCCACGCATTTGTGCAGCAGTACGCTCGGCATCGGCAGATATTTTTATTGCATTACCTTCTGCTTCAGCAGCTTTGGTTTTGGTAATTAACAATGCTTGGCCTTCATTTTCTGCTGCTGCTTTTAAATTATTTGATGCCACAACACGAGCCATCGATTTTAAAATATCTTCATCAAAACTGATGTCATTTATTTGTAAGTCCATTAAATGGTAACCCCAGCCTTCAAGTTGTTTATCTAATTGCTCTTTTACGTGATGTATTATTTCTGTACGAAGTAATAGAATTTCAGACTGTTTTTTTGTTGCAACAAATGCCCTTACCGCACCTTCCACACTTCTTATTAATGCGGTGCCAAAACTGCGTTCATCTACAAACTTAAATGCAACGTTTTCAATTGTTGCGCTTTCTTCGTTTAATACCGAATATAACAACATTGCAGTAAAATAAACATTTGCCTGGTCTTGTGAAATAGCTTGGAATTTTAATTCCATAGAACGGTTTTGATACGAAATACGCTTGAAAATTTGTTCTATAAAAGGTATTCTAAAATTTAACCCGGGATGTAAAATACGTTTAAATTTACCGAAAATAGTTATTACTGCTACTGTACCTTGTTGTACAGTTACGAAACTCATAAATACAAATAAGACTATGAGTGCAAAAAAAACAATGCCTATTGATTCCATATTTTATATTTTTCGGAAAACTACAACTATTTTTTATCAAAGCTAAATTTTTATTATTATTTTTATAAAAAATAATTGAAAATAAATTAGAAGAAACCTATGTCAAAATTAGTATTAGATAATGTAAGCATGGAAGACGATTTTTTTGAAAATACCTCCTTAATTGGTATTGGTTCTGCACTTCCTGGATATAAATTTTGCTGGACATTAAATACTTTTTTAGATATGGACTTTAAAAGAGATGAAGAACAAAATTTAAGTATTACAAAAAAAAAGCAAGAATTACATTTTCCAATATATTACCATATAAGAAATGGCAACAGAACAATTTTATATCAAATTAAGTGTGGGAATGAGTCGCTATTATCTGAAATAAAAAGTATTGACTTTATTTTGCTTATTGAAGCTACGACTTGTATTGCTGATGCTATTAGTATTAATAAAAAACTACTAAATCTTCCGGATATTCATTTCTCTAAAATAATGTATCCTGAAGATTTAAAAAATAGACATAATTTAATTGTTTAATGTTTTGTGTAAAATTGATATATAAAACAATAAATAAAACAGGCTGTTTTAAGTACATTTGCTAAAATCAGGAGGTGTATAAAATGAAAAATATAATAATTACTTTCTTTATTTTTTTTCCAATAATAATTTTTGCCCAAACTAAAGAGGAATTAATTGGTACTTATACTTTTAGTGAGCTTAGGCTTAATAGCGCAGCTAATGCAATTACACAATCTACAGCTATAGAAAATAGTAATGATACTATGGATGAACAAATACAAATTTATAATGATTCATTTCAGTATATATTGTTTAAAGCCGTAGATGGTACTTTGAGAAATACTGCAACTGTAAAAAAAGCAGAGATAAAGAAAATAACTTTTTCAGGGAAATGGGAATTGAAAAACACAAATGATAAGACGATTGTTTTTATATTTAAAAATAAATCGAAAAAAAATATAAAAATAAGTAATTTGTCAAATGTCTATTCTCTTAACTTTATTGGTGATGAAAAAGTACATCAAGAAAATAAGTACTTAGCAAATGACCCGGCAATTAAAAAAAGATTAGTTTTAATAATTGATAATAAGATATTTACAAAGATGGCAAATTCTAAAATTGCGGCACAAAAATAAAAAATAATTAATGCTTTGTATATGAATCGGAATAAAAGTATTGTTTTTTTATTTTTTACTATTTGGAGTTTCAATACATCTTTTGCGAAACATAAAAACTACCTACTTACGTGTTGGGAAAAACAAGTAAAGCCACTAAAAAATGAGTTTTTTTACCTGAACTATATTGAAAGCCATAATGAGTTTGGTCATACTTTTGAGCCTTGGCAAATAAACCATGATACAATTAAAGGACAAATTTGGTGTAATAGTACTCATTTTATTAAAAGTGATACACTCTATAAAGAAGAAGATAATTACAATTCAATATCGCAATACGATGGCAAAGACTTATTGTTATTAGATTATAACAATACTAAATTAAGTGATGTTTATAATGCGGATATAAACAAATTGCCATTACAAGCCGCCAACTATTCGCCAACACTATTACTTTCTTATTTTGTTACAAACAATGTTGCAATTGATAATGATAAAAAAAATTTTGCACCAAGTTTTGCACCATTATATACTAAAATAACAGGAATAGATGATGCTAACAGTAGCCGAAAAATTGCAGTATATACACATCAAATTAATGGTGTTACTGTTAAATTGTTTATTAGTAAGAAAGAACATGTGTTGAAAAAAATTGTAACACAGGAAAATAATGAATTATATGGTGATATAAAAACGGTAATCTATTATGAGAATTATAAAAAACTGAAATCTACTATTTATCCAACAAAAGTAATAATTGAAAAAGTAAATGGTAAATTAGTAGATACTATTAATATTGTGAAATGTACTATTGAAAATAAAGCTAAATTTCTATTAAATAAACCAGAGAACTATAAAATAAAAAATGATGAACCTTTAATACCCAATGTAACCATTGAAAACTACAATAAACATATTCATTTTGTAAACATTAAGCATACAGACGATAAAGCAATGATTGTTGAGTTTAGCGATTTTTTATTAGTAGCTGAAGCACCTTTAAATAGTGCAAATGGAGAGCTAATAATTAATGAAGCCAAAAAAATTGCTCCCGATAAGCCAATTCGCTACTTTGTCTTTGGTCACTTTCATCCACATTATATAGGGGGCATTAGGGCATTTATACATAATGGAGCTAATATTATTTGCACAAATGATGATGTGCCTTATGTTAAATATTTAGCAGCATCACCACATACAATTGAACCAGATAATTTACAAAATCAGAACCGAAATACTCATTTTGATGTTATAGGGCAAAATAAAACTATATATGATGAAAATTATGAAATGACTATCTTTAATATCGGCTCGAAGTCTGCACATACTAAAGACTATTTGATTTATTATTTTCCGACAGAAAAATTACTTTTTGAAGATGATTTGGTATGGATAAATAAAGATATAGAAATTGAAAAAGCTGGGACAAGGCAAATGGGGTTATATAATGCCATTAAGGAGTTGCATTTAGATGTTAAAACCATCGTTCAGTCTTGGCCGGTAAATAACTATAATGTAAAAACTGTTATTCCTTTCAGTGATTTAGAAAAATCTATGGAAAAAATCGATAAATAAATCATTGATTTATATATTATTAAAAAAGCCCCTAATGATGGGGCTTTTTTAATAGGCTATTGTAATATTATAATACTATTTAAATTGTGGAATTAACTCTTGTGCTAATTTTACTAATTTAGCAATTCCTGCATCAGGTAAAAGTCCTTTTTTGAAGTCTTGTAAAACATCAGGATGTTTAGTTTCCATTTGTGAAAGGAAAACTTCTTCAAAAGCACGTACATTTTTTACAGGTACTTCACGAATCAGATTGTTTGTACCCAAATAGATAATGGCAACTTGCTTTTCTACCGAATAAGGTGAAAATTGTGGTTGTTTTAGAATTTCTACGTTGCGGCTACCTTTATCAATAATGTTTTTAGTTGCAGCATCTAAATCACCACCAAATTTAGAGAATGCTTCCATTTCACGGAAAAGGGCTTGGTCTAATTTTAATGTACCTGCCACTTTTTTCATCGATTTAATCTGTGCATTACCACCCACGCGGCTTACGGAAATACCTACGTTAATAGCAGGGCGTATGCCGGAGTTAAATAGGTTGGATTCTAAGAATATCTGACCATCGGTAATAGATATTACGTTTGTAGGTATATATGCAGAAACGTCTCCGGCTTGTGTTTCAATTATTGGTAGTGCTGTTAATGAACCTCCGCCTTTTACCATATGCTTAATGCTTTCAGGCAAATCATTCATTTGGCGAGCTACATCATCATTACCAATTATTTTTGCAGCACGTTCCAGCAAACGACTATGTAAATAGAATACATCGCCCGGATATGCCTCACGACCCGGAGGACGACGAAGTAAAAGAGAAACTTCACGGTAAGAAACCGCTTGTTTAGAAAGGTCGTCGTAAATAACTAATGCCGGACGACCGGTATCGCGGAAAAACTCACCGATAGAAGCACCGGCAAAAGGAGCATAGAATTGCAATGGTGCCGGTTCTGATGCCGAAGCAGCTACAATAGTAGTATATGCCATTGCACCTCTGTCTTGAAGTTCTTTCATTACACCGGCAACGGTAGATGCTTTTTGCCCAATTGCTACATAGATGCAATATACGGGTTTACCGGCATCATAAAATTCTTTTTGATTAATAATAGTATCAATACAAATAGCCGTTTTACCTGTTTGGCGGTCGCCAATTACTAATTCTCTTTGTCCACGTCCGATAGGTATCATTGCATCAATTGCTTTAATACCTGTTTGTAATGGTTCTTTTACAGGTTCCCTAAAAATTACACCCGGTGCCTTTCTTTCCAAAGGCATTTCGTATAATTCGCCTGTAATTGGTCCTTTACCGTCAATGGGTTCGCCAAGTGTATTTACTACACGGCCTACCATGCCTTCGCCCACTTTTATAGATGCGATTTTACTGGTGCGTTTTACTTTGTCGCCTTCGCGAATATTGCCGTAATCACCCATTAATACCACACCTACATTATCTTCTTCAAGGTTTAAGGCTATTGCTTTTACTCCGTTTTCAAACTCTACAAGCTCTCCTTGACGAACGCCTGTAAGACCATATACACGGGCAATACCATCGCTTATCATTAATACCGTACCAACCTCTTCTAAGGTTGCAGCACTATCAACATTACTAAGCTGCTGCCGTAATATTGCTGAAATTTCATCCGGTTTAATATTAACCATATTACTAATTGTTAAATGTTATTTTTGTTTTTTACTGTTTCTTTTTATTATTAATAATCAATATTTCTCTGTTATGTAAATATTGATTATATTTTACTTACATAACTATAATCTACTATTTTAGATTTTATATCCGCAAGGCTCTTTTTTACACTTGCATCAAATAGTTTATCTTCAACTTGTAATACAAAACCACCAATCAGCGATTCATCAACTTCTGATGATAAATTTATGGTATCGTTAGGTAAAAAAGTAGCTACTTTACTTACAATGGCATTTTTTGTTATTTCATCGAGTGGGGTAGCGGTCTTTAATTTTACAAGCTTAATATGCTTTAATTCATTGTATTGGCTGATAAATGCACCTGCAATTTCCGGTAAATTAGATTCACGACCTTTAGTTACTAAAAGATTGATAAATCCATAAGAAATCTCATTAATGCTTGTTTTAAATATAGCATTAAGAATATTTGTTTTTTTTGTACTGCTAATAATTGGGCTACATAACATATTCACAAACTCCGGATTGCCGCAACAAACAGTATCAATCAGTTTCATGTCGCCAAGCGTTTCATCTAATCTATTTTTTTCAATAGTTAGATCTAGCAGAGATTTTGCATATCGTGTTGCAAGACGTGGATTTCGCATTCTAAAATAAAAATATATTATAAAAAATACTATAAATAAATTTCCAAAATTAAGAAAATTTATTTTAGTTCATTCTAATGTTATTCGCCATCATTTCAATATAGGCATCTTGCCCCTCGGTTGAATTTAATTGCTTACGCAATATTTTTTCTGCTACTTCTATTGCAAGATTCCCTATTTCATTCTTTACTTCAGTAAGAGCAGCCATTTTTTGTTGTTGAATCTGTTGTTGTGCTTCAATAACTATTTTATTAGCTTCTACTTTAGCTTGTTCTTTAGCTTCATTAATAATACGGTCTTTCATTTCTTTAGCTTCTTTAAGCATAACAGTACGTTCTTCGCGAGCTTGTGCCATTAATTTCTCATTATCAGCTTGTAATTGTTTCATTTCTTTTTGCACTTTTTCAGCAATAGAAATAGAATCGGCAATACCTTTTTCGCGTTCGCCTAATGAGTTTAGAATTGGTTCCCAAGCATATTTACCTAAGATTGCGAATACAGCTATAAAAGCAATTAACGTCCAGAAGAATAACCCAAATTCCGGGGTAAGTAAATCCATTGTTTTTTATTTTTATTTATTTAATAATTTAAGTTTTTAAAAATAACTGCATTTGCTGCCCTCTGCTTTAAATGCAGTTATTTAGCTTTTTACTACTTACTTAACGAAGATTGCTAAGATACCTGCAATTACTGCAAATAGAGCAACACCTTCAATAAAGGCAGCAGTCAATATCATGTTAGAACGGATGTCGCCGGAAGCTTCGGGTTGGCGTGCTATTGCTTCAACAGCACCTTTACCTATCTGACCGATACCTACACCTGCACCTAATGCAGCAATACCTGCACCTATAGCACCACCTGCTTTTGCTAGGTCGCCTACTAACATAATTGTGTTCATTAATACTGACATAATATATGGATTTTGAATTAAAAAAAACTACTATTTTGATTTACTTTCAATTACATGTGCATGACTTTCAATAGCAGCATGGCTGCCATGATGCTCTGCTGCATGTTCATGCGATTCTTCTATTGCTTGTCCTAAAAATACCGCTGTTAAATTAGCAAATATAAATGCTTGTATTGCCGCTACTAACAACTCTAACATAAACATAAATATTGAAAACGCTAATGATACCGGTACAAAGCCCCAGCCTGCAAAAACATTCAACATCCCAAATATGAATATCATGCATATTACACTTAATATTACAATATGCCCTGCTAACATGTTTGCAAAAAGACGTATCATCAATGCTACCGGCTTTATTATTAAAGACATTACCTCAATTAATACTAATAAGCATTTTACCAAAAAAGGTACATTAGGCGGATTTAATAAATGTGACCAAAAATATTTACTGCTGTTTGCCATCATTACAACAAAAGTAATAAGTGCCAAACAGGCTGTTACTGCAATATTACCTGTAAAGTTTGCTCCACCGGGTAACAATCCTAAAAGATTATTAATCCAAATAAAGAAGAATATAGTTAATAGAAAAGGAGTGAATTTTAAATACTTTTTTCCTAAATTTGGTTTTGCAACTTCATCTCTAATAAAAACGACAACTACTTCAACAAAATTTTGAAAGCCTTTGGGGGCAGCAACAGTACCTACTTTATATTTTTTAGCGGCAGTAAGCATCACCCACAATAATAGGGTAATACCTATAAGCATAGAAAGCGTATTTTTAGTTATAGAAAAATCCATAACAGGTTTGCCATCTTCAGCTACCACTTTTTCTTTCATTTTTTTCTCTAAGTGAAATTTTGTTCCATTACTTTCATACGAATTACTGAAACTTGAATCTCCACCTACATTTTGCCATTCTTCAAAATGGTTGGATAGGAAAAAGAAAAATCCTTTTTCTGGCTGATATACAATAATAGGTAATGGTATAGCTACGGGTATTTCTTTCTTAGTATCATTTTTTACAATGGTAAATAAATGCCATGAATGAGAATCAGAAACGTGGCCGAATACTAATTCTGTAATATTTATGCCCTTTTTCTCTTCTTTACTTTCTTCCTTATTATTTTCTTTATTCTCAATTTTTGTTGCCTCAAGATTTTCGCCTACAGTACCCGAACTGTTTCCATTTGTTTGTGCAAACAAAAAATTGGATACAGATAGACCGAACGCTAAAATCAAAAATGGTAAGAAACGCTTGTAATTCATTACTGCTTTTTAAATTTTGTGCAAATGTACCAACTTTGTTTCTGAAAAAGTATATTTTTAGTTGAAAAAGTATCAAGTTTTAGCTAGAAAAATACTTTTTTTTGCTTTTTTTAATTCTAAAAGAATAAATACTATACTTTTTGGGGTTCTATTTTACCTTTAGTACTCTAAATAATTATTATTATTATGCATTAGCTTCATTCTTTAACCTTTAAAATAGTTATCAATGATACCATTATTATAAATGGTAATTATTTATTTTTAGATTTGCACCATGTACACCCTGAAAAAAAGTCTAGGGCAGCATTTTTTACACGATGAGAATGTATGCAAAAAAATAGTCAATTCACTCCACTTTCAAAAAGGTATGAATTTATTGGAGGTTGGTCCCGGAGGCGGTGCATTGACGAAATACTTACTTGCAATAGAAGATCTAAATTATAAAGCAATAGAGATAGATGTGGAAAAAGTAAATTACCTAAATAATACTTATCCCCAAATAAAAGGTAAATTGATTACTGATGATATTTTGAAAGCAGATATACCATTTTTAGATGGATTTACTATAATTGGAAATTTCCCATATAACATATCTTCGCAAATATTATTTAAAATTTTAGATTGGGAGCCACAAGTACTATCTGTTACCGGCATGTTTCAAAAAGAAGTTGCACAACGCATTGCCAGTGGTCCGGGTAGTAAAGTATATGGAATACTTAGTGTTTTAATGCAAGCCTTTTTTAAGGTAGAATATCTGTTTGATGTAAATGAAAATTGCTTTACTCCCCCGCCAAAAGTAAAAAGCGGTGTTCTACTTTTTACAAATCTTGCCAATCCCTACCATATACATAATAAAAAGCGTTTTATTTTGCTTGTAAAAACAGCATTTAACCAAAGACGTAAAACACTAAGAAATGCACTAAAAAGCATATTGCCACTGGGTGCAGAATTAGGCCCATTAATGGACAAAAGAGCAGAACAACTTTCGGTAGAAGATTTTGTAGATTTACATAGGCAATATAATAATGAAAAATAAAATGCAGAAAGTATTAATTGCAGCACCGGTACATTCTATTCTAATAGACGGATTAAAAGCTCTCGGTTATCAATGTTTAATACATGAGGATATTAAACAGGAATCTGCGTTTGAGCTGATTAAGGATTGTGAAGGTGTAATTACATCTACCAGAATACAATTAAATAAAGAATTAATCCTTGCAGCACCCCATTTAAAATGGATAGGTAGAATGGGGTCGGGGTTGGAAGTAATAGATACTGATTTTGCTACAGAAAGAGGGATTCTTTATTATAGTAGTCCGGAGGGTAATTGTAATGCTGTTGGCGAACATGCTCTGGGCATGTTATTGTCGCTGATACATAAAATAACTTGGAGCCATAATGAACTGAAAAACGGAATATGGGAAAGGGAGAAAAATAGAGGTATAGAACTGGAGGGTAGAACAATAGGCATAATAGGTTTTGGACATACAGGAAAAGCGTTTGCAAAGAAACTTATAGGGTTTGATGCCCGAATACTTGCTTATGATAAAAAGGAAATGGAAAATGTACCTCCTAACGTAATAGCATGTACTCGTTTAGATGCTATTTTTGAAGAGGCGGAAATTGTTAGTTTTCACGTTCCTTTACAAAAAGATACACTCTATTATTTTAATAGCGAGTTTGTTTCTAAAATGAAACATCCTTTTATATTACTCAATACCTCGCGAGGTAAGGTAGTTGATTTAGTAGCAGTATATAATGGTATAGAACAAGGCAAAATTACAGGGGCATGTTTAGATGTGTTTGAAGAAGAGCCTATAAAATTACTTGACAATGAAAGAAAGGCATTATTAGAAAAAATGATTTCGTATTCTAATGTAATTGCTACATCTCATATTGCAGGTTATACACACGAAGCACTTTACAAGATGAGTAAAATTTTGCTGAATAAAATTGAGGACTCAAAAGAATAAATTTCTTTGCGTTTTTTTGCTGAAATGCGATGATTTTATAAATAGTGAAAAAATAATTTTAACACATCCCCAAGATTTCTACTTCATAACTCGTCTATTAGAGTGTGAGAGGTGTTAAAACAGCGAAAAAAGGATGAAAAAGATGGAATGTGGAAAAGTTTTTTAGAAAAAAGCAAAAATAAATTTGCCGAGTCTGAAATAATTAACTGTTTTTTTTACCTTTACGCTTCATTTGCTAATAATTATTTAATATTGGATATGACAAGTAAACTACGTTATCTTTTTTTATTGATTTTAATTGGGGTATCGGGCAGCACTTTTGCCCAAGGAATCTATGGTAAGGTTATAGATTTAAAGAAGAAGGAACCCGTAATAGGTGCGGTTATCAGAGCCATACAAGGTGGTATTATTAAAGGCGGTGCCGTAACCGATGAAGATGGTAAATATGAAATAAAACCATTGGAATCCGGCTACTACGATTTATTATTGACACACGGTAGTTATGACTCTACAATGGAAACAAAAATTTCTGTTGCACCGGATCAAGATGTGCCCGTTGATTTTAAATTAGAAGTAAAAGTAAATGAACTGAAAGTATTTCATGTCAAAGCACATATTGTACCATTAATAGGTAATTCAGGTAAAAAAATTG
Organism: uncultured Bacteroidota bacterium; assembly: GCA_903929195.1. Classification (GTDB taxonomy): domain Bacteria; phylum Bacteroidota; class Bacteroidia; order Chitinophagales; family Chitinophagaceae; genus CAIYTT01. The sequence goes on along the minus strand of CAIYTT010000081.1, from coordinate 3,437 downwards.
AAGGTGCACAAATAGCACAGATGCCTACTACGCAAGTAAATGACGTGGTTGCATCTGCTACCAGTGTATATCAATCGCAACGTGGCGGTGCTGTTAATATTGGCGGTGCCCGTGCCTTTGGTACTCTTTATATTATAGACGGGGTGCAGGTACAGGGTAATGTGGGTATTGATATGTCGCAAGGCTCTGTAGAAATGATTGAAGTATTATCAGACGGTGTGCCTGCTAAATACGGAGACTTCTCCGGTGGGGTAGTAAACATTACATCTAGAGGTGTTGCCAAGAAATTTGTTGGCGATTTAAAGCTGCAACATTCTATTGATGGTTATAATAATAATTTAGTTTCTTTTTCAGTAGCAGGTCCATTGTTAAAAATGGCTGATAAAGGAGATTCTACGCATACTAAAAAACCGGTAATGGGTTATGCACTAAGTGGAGACTATTATTATGATAATAATAGATACCCTACTTATTACGACCAATATGTAGTGAAACCCGATGTATTAAGCAAATTACAAAAAAATCCGTTACATCCTATTTTTGATAATAGCGGTAATGGTGTATTTAATAATTCATCGGATTATGTAACAATGAATGATTTATCGCAATCTAAAATACCACCACATAATAAAACGAAGGAAGGTCGTTTGAATGGAAAAGTAGATTGGCAGCCTGTTGAGGGTTTGCATATAGTAGGTGGTATCAATTTTGATTATGTTAGAGGAGATTATTATGGACAAAACAGAATGTTTAACCCGGAAGCTACCCCTTATCAAGATGATATTACTACAAGAGCCTATTTAAGATTAACACAGAAATTTGGTAAATCTATGGATACAAGCCATGGAAGTATTATTTCTAATGCCTTCTATACCATACAAGCAGATTATCAAAGAGAAAATATTGTTCGTCAAGACCCTGTATTTAAAAATGATTTTTTCAAGTATGCGTATGTAGGTAAATTTGATATTAGTCGTAAAGACTTGTATTTTCAAGGTAAAGACTCTTTAACAGGTAGTACTGCAGTGCTTTATACCGGTAGCCAGCCTACAGTTATTAAATATACCCCATCTAATATCAATCCTTTATTAAGTAATTATACTACCCAATTATTTAATGATTTGGCAATTAGCGGTACGAATATGCAGTTCTTAAGAACCATACAATCATTAAATGGTTTAGTAAACGGTGATGAACCACAATATACTTATGGTTTATTTTATAGTCCGGGCACAACCCAAACTTATTCTTTAGATTATAATAGTAATCAATATGCATTAAATGTAGATGCATCATTTGACCTTAAAATAGGAAAATTGAAACATGCTATTGAGTTTGGTTTATATTATCAACAAAGAGTGATTAAGGAATATATTATTACTCCGAATTTAAATGGTACTGGTACATCCTCAATTTGGAACTTGATGAGGCAAAGTGCAAGTACAATAGATAATGGTAATTTGGCTTTAGATAAAATGCACCCTATTTTCAAAAGCGGAGGACAAACTTATACATATCAAGATTATTTAAACAAGAAATTCTTATTAAGTTCAACAGATACAGTTGTATATAATTATGTAAATAACGGTAATTCTACTTTTGACAAGAACATCAGAAAAAAATTAGGCTTGTCATCTACACAAGATATTAATATTGATAACTTAGACCCATCTACTTTTTCTTTAAATATGTTCTCTGCTGATGAATTATTGAACAGTGGGCACTCATTTGTAAACTACTATGGTTATAATTACGATGGTACACAACAAACAGGAACTGTAAACTTTAATGATTTCTGGACTGCAAAAGATGCTAATGGTAATTATACAAGACCAATAGCTGCATTTACACCTAACTACATTGGTGGTTATATTTTGGATAAATTTAGATTTGAAGATTTAAGTTTTAATATAGGTGTACGTATCGAGAGATATTCTGCAAATAATAAAGTATTGATAGACCCTTATTCTGAGTATCCTGAAAAATCGTTAAGTCAGGTAAGTGGTGCTCAAAATACTATTAACGGTGGCACACACCCCGGCAATATGGGTAGCAATTATGTTGTTTATGTTGACGATAACAATTCTGCTACACCAAGTATTATTGGTTATAGAAATGGTAATAACTGGTATGACCCTAAAGGTAAGTTTATTGAAGACCCGGGAGTTTTAAGACAATATTCTAATGGTCGCGATCCTCAACCTTATTTGCAAAACCCTAATTCTAAAATTACAGATACTTCATTTAATCCTAATTTGTCTTTTACAGATTATACTCCACAAGTTACTGTAATGCCACGTATTCAATTTAAATTCCCATTATCAGAAACAGCAAACTTCTTTGCTCACTACGATATCTATTCACAGAGACCACCAACAGGCGGTGGTTTAGGAATTGCGACTGCATATACCTATTATTATTTAGCACAAAACAACACTACAATTATACCAAATGCAAATTTAAAGCCACAACAAACGTATGATTATGAAGCAGGTTTTGAACAAGAGTTAACTAAAAATTCGGCTTTAAAAATTACAGGTTTCTATAAAGAGCGTAAAAACATGGTTGCAGTTGTACCTTATCTTTTTGCATGGCCAAGTACTTATTATACTTATGGAAACAGAGACTTTTCTACAACAAAAGGCGGTACTGTTAACTATGATATGCGTGCTACCAATCATTTACGTTTAGGCTTGTCTTACACTTTGCAATTTGCTGAAGGTACCGGTTCGTCAGAACAATCAAGTAATAGCGGTAACGGAAGTCAAATATCGCCTAATGGATTATTACAAAGTTTCATTTCCGCAGGTATTCCTAACATGAGATATGTTTCAGCATTAACTTACGATTCTCGTCATAATTTTTCTGTAAATGCTGATTATCGTTTCAATGAAGGTGAAGGACCTGAAGTTAACGGACATCATATTTTACAAAATGCAGGTGTTGATATTGTTGCAAAAGCACGTAGTGGAGAGCCTTATACCAGATTGGCTGATGCATTGGGAAATACCGTTATCGGTGGTATTAACGGTAGCAGATTGCCATGGCACTATGGTGTAGATTTACGTATTGATAAAAACTTTGCAGTAAGCTTTAATAAAAAACATATAGCTGCTACCGATGGCGTTGAAGCAACAGCAGGTACTAAATCTAAAAAAAGAGGTATATTTAATAAACAATATTATTTAAGAGCATACATATATGTGAATAATTTATTGAATACACAAGATATTCTATCAGTATATGGATATACCGGCAAACCATTAGATAATGGTTACTTGTCTTCATCATTTGGACAACAATATGTACCACAGCAAATTAATCCTGCTTCTTATAAGGATTTATACACAGTGTCGTATGCTAATCCAAACAATTTGAATTGGGCAAGAACAATAAATTTCGGTATTGAATTTAATTTTTAAATTATTTAATAATAT
>CAIYTT010000080.1 GCA_903929195.1 uncultured Bacteroidota bacterium | reverse complement strand
TCAATAAAACATGTTCAATTCCCTAACAAAACATGTTTAATTCCCTAATGCCGAATATGTAGAGCTGTAAGTAATTGAAATATTAGATAAAAATAATAAAGCAATAAAAGCAGATTAAAGTTTATTCGGGGTAAAGGGTGATGTTAGATGAATGCTGTAAGTACATAGAAATAATAATGATACTGGGGAAATACTCTTTTAAAATCATGTTCAATTCCTCAATACAGAAATCCTTAATTATTTTCAGCAAATTCAAAATAAAAACAAAAAAGAGTATTAATTCTAAAGGTTGGGGATAAAAAAGAAGATGTAAACTCTTGAAAATTAAAAGAGAATATTTCTATTCATCGTTTAAAATCATGTTCAATTCCCTAATGCGAGATCCTTTTGATGTTTCTAACCACTTTTTTTACAATTACTATGTCTTGTTTATTTATTTCTCCGAACACTAGATATTGTTTATCTACCAATTCCTTAATTCCAGAGCGAATATGTCTTCTTAGAGTATATTTGGGCAGTTTTTTGTCGATGTTTACAGCATCGCACAATTTATCAATATGGCACTTAAATATATCCTGACTCTGGCCTTCGTAGAACCTGTATAAGGCTTTTGTTATATCACCCTTAAGGGAGGTGCGAAAATCCATATCTATCGAAGTAGTTAAATTATCAAGAAACATTTTTTCAAAGTACGGATTAATGGTTATTGTTAATTTATCCTTATTTTCGATAGACCCGGTCAGCATTGTATGGGCCATGCGAACTACAGTTTTTCTTTCCTTGCCCTTCCCTTCCCACAATTCCAGACCTACACCAGTGTAAATTAATCTTTTTAAGCAATTCCAAATAGCATCGTATGAATCTTTACTTGGTGATACTCCCATTGAAGTGCATATTTCGTTACGAGTTGTGACTATAGTAAAAGATTTTTTGATTTTCGTTAGTTTCAATACGGCCAACAGCACCGATTCATCAAATATAGATAACCTCTCGCCTTGTACTTCAATTACTCCCCAAGGATTGTCCCAACGTAATTTTTCTAATGGCCTATGTCCCATTTCTGTTTTGCTCATTGGAAAAAAGGGGCTTATCCTGGTCATGTCCACAGGCAAAAAACTGAAAGACATTTGTTGTTGCTCAGCGGGTAACTTGGATAACTCTTTTTTTACCTCATTTACGCTTTTTTGGATTACAGCGTCTTCTTCTTTAGCTAATGCTTTATTAATTGCGAGCTGCCATGCCGGGTCTGCCGGTGTCATAGCTTTTAGGCGCTCAATAGTGCTTAATATTTCTGCCTTGGATGTATTTGGCTTATCAGTCTGATCCATAATGTTTCCGAGTTGGCTGAATTTTAAACATAAATCAATAATTTGGCGTAAAATTATGTCAAAAAAATAATATAGTCAATATAAATATATAGAAAATAATCGTTGATCCAAATTAATACAATGATAACATATTATTTGTAATAGTTAGTAACTAAAAGTAACCATTACAAATAGTAACAAAGAGTTATTTTTCATTTTCCATGTTCTTA
>CAIYTT010000079.1 GCA_903929195.1 uncultured Bacteroidota bacterium | reverse complement strand
GTTCTCATGAACGTATTCAAAGAACTAAAGCTAAATGAATAAAAGGTGTTTCTTTTAGTGGTTTTTTATGAAAAAAATAGGTCTAAAATCACAAAAATGTCAGTATAGAATGATTTGATTCTATCTATTTATACTATTTTTGTAAAAATAAGGCATTTTATGAGTAATTTAAATCTTATTCCGACAGAAAAAATAATAGAGCGGCTACGTTATGAAAACCCATGGTGGGTAACCAAACAAATTCCTACAGCATACAGTGCCATGTCAAAGCGATTGTATTTTAATCTGTTCTATCCTTTTGTAAAAGAAATGAGCATCAAAAGGGCATTGGTATTAATGGGTCCAAGGCGAGTTGGCAAAACCGTAATGCTGTTTCATAGCATACACCAATTGTTAGAAGAAGACATTAACCCGCAAAAAATATTCTTTATAGGTATTGATAACCCTATTTATGTCCACTTGAGTTTAGAAGATATTTTGTCTTTATGCAAGCAATCACTCACCCTATCTCAATTGGATGGGTGCTATGTGTTTTTTGATGAAATACAGTATTTAAAGGACTGGGAACGTCAGTTGAAAGTCTTGGTAGATTCTTACCCGGATACCAAATTCATAGTATCGGGCTCGGCTGCCGCAGCTCTAAAATGGCATAGCACCGAGAGCGGAGCGGGACGATTTACTGACTTTATGTTGCCTCCGCTTACATTTCAGGAATTTATTCATCTTAAAAAGATGAACCATTTAATCTTCCAAGGTGAAATTGATTATGGAGGCAAGTCTTTACCTTATTGCCTTACACACGATGTAAAAGCCCTTAACGGAGAATTTATACACTACTTAAATTTTGGTGGATATCCCGAAGTAGTATTGTCAGAGAAAATACAAAGTGACATGGGGCGGTATGTAAAAAGCGATATTGTAGATAAAGTATTATTGAGAGATTTGCCCAGTTTATATGGTATAAAGGATGTACAAGAATTGAACCGTTTTTTTACATACATAGCTTATAATACCGGTAACGAGTTTTCGTATGAAACAATGTCGAAAGAAAGTGGCATACAAAAAGAAACGCTGAAAAAATATTTAGAATATTTAGAAGCTGCTTTTCTAATAAAAGTTCTAAACAAAGTAGATGTGAATGCAAAGCGGTTAAAAAGGATTACCAGTTTCAAAGTGTATTTAACCAATCCATCGCTAAGAACAGCTCTATTTTCACCTGTAACAGAAACGGATAATGAAATGGGCAATATGGTGGAGACGGCTGTGCTTTCGCAATGGATGCATAGAGAAAAATTAGATTTAACTTATGCAAGATGGAAAGATGGGAGAACTGAGGGTGAGGTAGATTTGGTATTGGTAGGTGATAAAAAGTATAAACCTCTTTGGGGTGTAGAGATAAAATGGAGTAATAGATATTTTGAAAAGCCACAAGAGTTAAAAAGTTTAATTCATTTTTGCAAAGCCAATAATTTTGAAAAAGCATTAGTTACTTCCATAGATCAACAAGGTTTAAAAATAGTGGAGAGTTTACATTTTACATTTTTACCCGCATCTGTTTATTCATACAATATTGGCGATATAACCTTAAAAATGAAAAATTCGGGTTAATGTTTATTTGGAGCTGCTTAATAAAGGCTATATTTCGGCACAATGTTATTTGTTGGTGAAAACACCAACAAAAGAACAAAAAATGAATTCCTATTTAAAGGAAATTGCCGACGTGTGTGAAATTTCAAAGACATTAACCTTTCACATCGCTAGGCATACTTTTGCAACAACCGTAACTCTCAATAATGATGTGCCGATAGAGGGTGTGAGTAAAATGCTCGGACACAAGAGTATTAAAATAACTCAGCACTATGCGAAGATTATGGACAAGAAGGTCAGTGAAGATATGCGCCTATTAAGTAAAAAAATTAAATAGCGCACAACAGTTAGCGAAAGCAAAAAGCCTCTGAACGTTTTAGTTTCAGAGGCTTTTGTTATTTCTTATTGGATGTTTCACAACCCCAATGATTACATTTCGGATTCAATCAGAGATGTACGTTGACTTATTATTCTTGCCTCGGCAATTTCTAAGTGTTCTTCCGTAAGCCCTATGAGAGCACTAGTTTGCACTAAATTTTCTTTCAAAAAAGTAGGCAATTCGTTTAGGGACTTATCATCATCAAGAATGATAAAATCATCGCTGATTCCATTAATATTGACCCAACGTAAAATCTCGTCTTTCCTACTAAGGCTATCGACATTTGTAGGTAAGCGTTGCAAATTTTCAATGTTGATATTCCTATTCTTAAATATGCTTTTCCATTCTTCAACACTGTGGTTGCCCTTGTGCGAGGTAGTGAGCATGATGATAGTATCTTCAGAAATTAATCTCTGAAGTACATAGGTTGCCTTGCTACTAAATGAAGGGAATCCATCATTTAGTAATTCAGGGCGTTGCCAGCTTTTCGCGGGAACCATTACACCATCTATGTCTAAGAATATGCGCATTACAGTACAAATTTACGCTTTATTTCAACAACTTAACTAGTTCTTCGATGGATATATTGTTAAAATCCGCATCTCGTTGATTTAATCTATCAATATCTTTAGGACTATCCCAGTCCTCTTCTTCAAAAGTGATTGATTTCCAATCAATTACCTCAGTTGCGGAAGTTTTATTAAATGGAACGCTTTCAATGGGAAATTCAGCCAAAAGTGATGCGACATACCTATGATGACCATCGCAAATTAAATCTTCATCTACTTTAATTCCGGAAAATTTTATTCCAATGTACATCTTCCTATACAACCTGTCTATTATCGGAACGCACAATTTTGCGTGTGTGCAACGCAGTTCAATTTTGTTTTCAGCAAGATATTTTTGAATTAATTCCTGGGTAATTTTTTTCAATATATTCTGCTTTTTTGAAGTGCAAATATACTGAGTTTGGATCAACCAATTTCGCCTTTTTCGCCTTTGTTGGTGTTTTCACCAACAAATAGAATTTACAAATAATATAATTTAAATAAGCCGATTCTTCTTGATGTTCCGTTAGGGCATCAAGAAGTAAGAATAAAAACCGTTCTCATGAACGTATTCAAAGAACTAAAGCTAAATGAATAAAAGGTGTTTCTTTTAGTGGTTTTTTATGAAAAAAATAGGTCTAAAATCACAAAAATGTCAGTATAGAATGATTTGATTCTATCTATTTATACTATTTTT
>CAIYTT010000078.1 GCA_903929195.1 uncultured Bacteroidota bacterium | reverse complement strand
CCACCTATATAGTAGAAATGGATTTGTGCGGCACAATAACCTACGATACCGTAATAGTAAGTGTGTTTCCTTTAGGCTTTGGTACTTTAGGCAATGGCGAGCATCTGCAACTATACCCCAACCCTACAAAAGATAATTTTACTATTGAGGGGGCTTTGGGTTGTGAAGTACGGATTTATAATGTTGTCGGGCAATCCTTCAACAAGCTCTTGATGACAACGAATAAAGAAATGATAGATATTAGTGGTTTAAGTAAGGGTGTTTATATTGTGGAGGTTTTAGAGCCGGAAACGGGTATGAGGGTAAAGAAACGAGTAGTGAAGGAATAAGATAGCACGATATGGCATAACAAATAATAAAGAAACAATTAAAATTAGCAACCTACAAAAAGGCATTTATATTGCAGAAGTGCTATATGAAGACAGTGCGAGGATAAGGAAACGAATGGTTAGGAAGTAAGATGTTCAATCAGTTGCGAAATGCAGTAATCTGTTTAATGAAAGTTATGGCTTGAAAATCAAGTACTAAATCCAAACAGATTTCTTTATTTCATTTTGCCCTGATGAAAAATCAGGACTTCATTTCATTGCAAAATGACGGCTTTGTTCGTGGTTTGTGTATATTTGTTTTGTTTACATAATACATCAAGGTTTTCAAGAAAATCAGGTCAATCATGATTCAGACAATTGCCTATCATCAGGTGTTTTCGCAAAAAGGGCAAAATAATGGGCTTATGTTAGCATAATAAGGTGCTTTTGTTGTCTTGTCTTTGTCTCAAAACAAGTATTACTTTCTTCCCTAATTATTTTATTTGAAATGATAATACGCAAATTATGTAACTATATCTAAAAGTTATGTAATTATAAATTTACTAAGTAGCCCACCTTTGTGATGTGAAAATGAATTCACAAAATAAAAACATTAATAAAATGGAAAATTGTAATCATGGCGTAAAATTAGTAGGCGCAATGTTAGTAGGTGCAGCAGTTGGTGGTGCTTTAGGTATTCTTTTTGCACCTAATAGCGGCAAAGACACACGTAAAAAAATTATCGGTTCAACCGAAGATGTTGCTGATGATATTAAAGGACATTTTAATGACTTTCTTAGAGAAGTTAAAAGAGAAATGGATTCTGTGAAAAACAAAGCAGATGAAATGATAGAAGTTGGTAAAAATAAAATGAAATAATTTTTTATTAAACTAAAATAATCACTTTTTTTATATGGAAAAGATAAAACTAACTACAGCAGGCGGCAGGCCGTATTATGATTATGAAAACACAATGACCATTGGTAACCGTGGGTTGGCACTATTACAAGATTATTATCTACATGAAGATATGGCACATTTCAATCGTGAACGTATTCCTGAAAGAGTAGTGCATGCAAAGGGAACAGGTGCTTTTGGCACTTTTACCGTAACAAATGATATTAGCAAGCATACCAAAGCAAAAATATTTTCAGAAATTGGTAAACAAACCCGTCTATTTTTAAGATTTTCGCAAGTTGCAGGTGAAAAAGGCAGTGCTGACAGCGAAAGAGACCCGCGTGGTTTTGCAATAAAGTTTTATACCGAGGATGGAAATTGGGATTTAGTAGGTAATAATACCCCTGTTTTCTTTATAAAAGATGCTAAAAAGTTTTCTCATTTTATCCATACACAAAAACGTGACCCCAAAACAAACTGCAAAAATCCTACTATGGTGTGGGATTTTTGGAGTTTGAATCCCGAAAGTTTGCATCAGGTAATGATATTGATGAGTAACCGAGGTACTCCATTTTCTTATAGGCACATGAATGGATTCGGAAGCCATACATTTTCATTAATAAATAAAAGTAATGAAAGACTATGGGTTAAGTTTCATTTTAAAACTATGCAAGGCATAAAGAATTTTACAGGTAAAGAAGCCGCAGAGATGCGTGGCATAGACCCGGACCAAGCAACTAGGGATTTGGCAACTGCCATAGCTAATAAAGAATTCCCTAAATGGGCTATGCAAATACAGATAATGAACGATGAAGAAGCACATGCTTTTAAATTCAATCCATTTGACCTTACAAAGGTTTGGAGTCATAAAGATTTTCCACTTATAGATGTAGGAATTATTGAACTGAATCAAATTCCGGATAATTATTTTAGAGATGTAGAGCAGGCTGCATTTGCACCCGCAAATGTGGTTGATGGCATTGGCTATTCGCCCGACAAAGTTTTACAAGCTCGTTTACTTTCGTATCCCGATGCCCATAGGTATCGCTTAGGTGTAAATTACGAACAAATACCTGTAAATAAATGTCCCTATATGACAGCAAATTATCAGCGAGACGGTAACATGCAAATGGGTGATAATGGTGGTAACAACCCCAATTACAGACCTAATAGTTTTGATGATATTATTACAGACGAGAGCTACAAAGAACCTGAAATTGTTTTGGAATCAAACGTAGCAGATTATTTCGACCGTAATGCAAACGACAACGACCATTACACACAACCGGGTAATTTGTATAGGGAAACATTAAAAGAGGAAGACAGACAACATTTAATAAGTAACATAGTAGAATCTATGAATGGCATTGCCGGAGAGATGAGAACGATTATTATTGATAGACAACTATGTCATTTTTTTAGAGTAGATATGAAATTCGGGTTGGCTGTTGCAAAAGGTTTGGGAATAATAATTGATGAAAATAAATTAGAAAGAAATTATTAGGTAGGTAGAGTAAATTAGTAATCAATTCAATAATTTATAAATGGATAATTCATTTAAGATACCATTTTATGCAAAAATGGCATTCATATTTATCAGCGTTTTTGCTGTTGTATATACTATGCGAATAGGACAGCATATTATTATACCATTGTTATATACAACAATAATTGCTATTTTATTAAATCCATTTATTAATTATTTAATAAGACATAAGATTAAAAAACTACTGGCAATTTCTATTGCTGTAATTTTAGCTGTTCTAGTAACCATAGGAATATTATATGTTGTAGCTTCTCAAATAACAATGGTAAGCGAAACCTACCCTCAACTTATTGACAAAGCAAATATTATAAGTACAAGATTAGTACATTGGATTTCGATAAGGTTTAAGATACGAGAATATAAAATTAATACATGGATTACAACTACTCAAAATGAAATGATAACCAGCTTTTCTATAGGAGAAAAACTTACTGAAGTTGGTCAAATGATTCTAGGGGGTATGTTATTGCCGGTTTATCTTTTTCTAATATTATATTATAAACCATTATTACTTGAATTTATCCGTAAACTTTTTAAATCAGAACACCATATTGCAGTTGTAGATGTTTTAATAAATTCTAAACAGGTAATTCAAAACTATCTTATTGGTTTATTTTTCGAAATGATTATAATTGCCATTCTCAATTCTGTTGGTCTTTTATTATTAAATATACAATATGCTATATTCTTGGGTATTACAGGCGCTATTTTAAACATTATACCTTATTTTGGCGGTATAGTTGCTACTGCATTACCAATGATTATTGCCTTTGTAACTAAAGATTCTTCTACATCTTCAATACTTGTATTTTTTGTTTATGTTATTATACAATTAGTTGACAATCATTATATTATACCACATATTGTTGTATCGCGTGTTAAAATAAATGCACTTATTTCAGTAATTGTAGTTCTAATTGGCGATGCTGTATGGGGTATTCCGGGCATGTTTCTATCGATACCATTAACAGCAATTGTTAAAGTAATATTCGACCATATAGAGCCATTAAAACCCTGGGGCTTTCTTTTAGGGAATATTGTACCAACAACAAGTCCTAAATTTTCGTTTATTAAACCTAAGCGTATACCAATCAATCATATTGAGAAATAGCACAATTTAATAGCATGCATTATAATTGCAATCAATAATAGTGTAATATACACTTGTAATAAACAATTAGCGGTATCTAACTATTTCGTAATTGAAATAGTTAGATACCGCTAATCACTGTTTTATAAAAAAAGAATGCAATTGCTATATCTTACAAAAATAGCATCAATTATTTAGCCATACCTTTTTTAGCTTCTATACTAAGTGTAGCATGTGGTACAGCGCGTAAGCGAGCTTTATCAATTAGTTTTCCGGTAACACGGCATATACCGTAAGTCTTATTTTCAATACGCATTAAAGCTTTTTCCAAGTTACCAGTAAATTGTATTTGGCGACCTGCCAATTGAGATAACTGCTCTCTTTCCATAGCCCCGCTGCCATCGTCCATATTCATATACCTATTATCGGTATCTTCAGTACCCGCTTCTTCTTTTCTTGTTATAAGACCTTGCAAATAATTCAATTCCTTTCTTGCAGCCTCTAAACGACTGGTTATCAATTCTTTAAATTCAGCAAGTTCCTCATCACTATATCTATAAACAGGGCCATGTTGTTGCTCTACGTTATCTAAAATAGAACGGTAGGTATCCGGTTGGTAACTAACCATTGTATTTTGAGATTCTTCCGGCATTTTTAATTTAGTATCCATGCGGCGATGGGCTACAACAATAATCGGTTTTTTTTCTGTACTTACTCTTACCGGTGTTGCAACAGGTCTTGGCAATACAGGCATCTGTTTTACCGGAATACTTGACACAGGCATTTTCTTAGCAGGAGCTGTAGGTTTGGCTGTTTCAGACTTTTTTGGTGTTTTTACCGGTTTTTCAGAATCTTTTGTATGTTCTGCATTTGCTTCTTTTTTTTTCTGCAGTTTTGCTTTTAGTTTTTATTATAGGTTCTTCTATTTCTTCAATAGTAGCTTTTGTAGTAGTTTTAGACACAGATTTTATATTATTGGTGGATGTAGATATATTTTTTGTTTCACTATCAGCTTCCATTGAAGCTTTTTTATCACTTTTATTTTTTAGTACCGGTTCGGTATTTGTTGCTTTAGAATTTGTTTTTTTTGTTTTTAAAGTTTCTGTTTCACTTTCGGAAACAGGTAAGGTATCAGCATTTTTAGATTTTATAGTAATATCTTCTTTTGCAACTTTTTTAGTAGTAGCTTTTACTTTTGCAGAAGAACTATTTTCCACTTGGTCAATAGATGAATCTGATATTGAGGGCTTGGCTGCCTTATTGGTTTTTTGAGCCATATTTTAAATGTTTTTTGATATTAAAATTTTTATCAATGAATCATTAACCTCTATATCAGTTCCATTACTAATTAAGGTTACTATTTTTAAGCTGTCTGCTATAATTTCGGCGCAAATATAATTATTATAATTAATAATTGCATTGTTAAATGGTTCGTATTCTTCTATCTCAACATTTATTCGGTCGTTTACTTCAAAACCGGTCTCTTTGCGTATTCTTTGTATTCTGTTTATTATTTCTCTTGCTATACCCTCTTCTAACAGTTGGGGTGTTACAATAATATCTAATGCTATAGTAAGGCTATCTTTGTTTGCTACCGACCATCCGGGTATATCTTCAGCTATTATTTCAACATCATCTATACTTATTTCTATATTCTCGTCATTTATTTTTAATGTATATGTTTTTTTATTTTCTAAAGAATTAATTTCTTCTTGATTCATTTGTTGAATGGCAGCCGCAACTTGCTTCATTTTAGCCCCCATTTTAGCCCCCAAAGATTTAAAATTAGGTTTTATTTTTTTCTTAATAAACCCTTGTGAATCAGTTAAATATTCTATTTCTTTTATATTTACCTCATTCTTAATAAGTTCTTCAACTTTTGATATTTGGTTTATTATATCTGAATTGTTAACCGGAATAATTATTTTATGCAGAGGCTGGCGAACTTTTATATTTAATTTTTTCCTTAAAGATAAAACCAAGGAAGAAATATCTTGTGCCAAAGTCATTCTATTTTCCAAATCTATATCTATACAAGTTTCATCAACTTGCGGAAAATCTGCCAAATGCACAGACTTAGATTCATTTCTATTTGTTACTTCATTTAAATTTCTATATAACCAATCAGCATAAAACGGAGAAACGGGAGCCATTAAATAAGCAAGGGTCTCTATGCATTCATATAATGTTTGGTAAGCACATATTTTATCATGTTCATATTCGCCTTTCCAAAATCTACGTCTGCATAAACGCACATACCAATTACTCAGTTGCTCATCAAGGAAATATTCCATGGCTCTGGCAGCTTGAGTAGGCTCGTAATCATTTAAATAGTTTGTTACATTTTTCACAAGTGTATTTAAAACTGACAGAATCCAACGGTCTATTTCTTGTCTATCATCTACAGGTATATAATTTTCATCAAATGTAAAATTATCTAAATTAGCGTATAAAGCAAAAAACTGATACGTATTATATAGAGTGCCAAAATATTTTCGTTGCACTTCTTTAATACCTTCGGTATCAAAACGTAAGCTATCCCATGGCGATGTATTGGTAATTAAATACCAGCGTGTGGCATCGGCACTATATTTTTCAATTGTTTCGAAAGGGTCTATTACATTACCCAATCGTTTACTCATTTTATTACCTGCCTTATCTAATACTAAACCATTACTAACAACGGTTTTATAGGCAACACTGTCAAACAGCATTACACTTAATGCATGTAAAGTATAAAACCATCCTCTTGTTTGGTCAACACCTTCTGCAATAAAATCGGCAGGAAAATTTTTATTAATATTTTTATTTTCGTCAAGTTCAAAAGGATAATGAATTTGAGCATAAGGCATTGCTCCGCTATCAAACCAAACATCAATCAAATCAGGTTCTCTACGCATTGGCTCCCCTTTTGTTGATGCAAGTATAATTTGGTCAACATACGGTTTGTGAAGGTCAAGCGTTGAACGGTCGAAAAATTGATTCATGCCTAATTTTGTATTAGCATTTTCAATCTCTTTTAATAATTCATCTATACTGCCAATACATTTATGCTCATCACCGTTTTCGCTAACCCAAACAGGTAATGGAGTACCCCAATAACGGCTACGACTCAAGTTCCAGTCAACCATGTTTTCTAACCAATTGCCAAAACGGCCTTCGCCTGTGGCTTTGGGTTTCCAATTTATGGTTTTATTCAATTCTATCATTCTGCTCTTTACAGCAGTAGTTCTAATAAACCAAGCATCTAACGGGTAGTAGATAATAGGCTTATCTGTTCGCCAACAGTGAGGATAGGTATGAGCGTATTTTTCTATTTTAAATGCATTGCCACTCAGTTTTAGTTTAACGGCAATATCCACATCTACATCCTTATAATCAGGGTCGTTTTTATAATTCTTTACATACCTGCCACTAAACTCGCCTGTATTGTCGTTAAACTTACCCTGCTTGTCAACCATTGTAAGTATGCCTATGCCATTGGCTTTACCTACTTTAAAGTCATCGGCACCAAAAGCAGGGGCAGTATGCACAATACCGGTACCGTCTTCGGTAGTAACAAAATCGCCTGCAATTACTCGCCAAGGGTCTCCACCGGCTATTTCGGCAGTATTTCCGTCAAAAGGCAATAATTGTTCATATCGTAAACCAACAATGTCAATCCCTTTAAATTGGCTTAAAATAAGCCATGGCACTTCTTTAACAATATTTACCAAGTGCGAAGAATGCTCTTCACTACCAATAATTGAATTAATTTTAGTAATGTAAGATTCAAAATCTCCATTATGGTTTTCTTCTTTTAAATACTTACCAACAAGATTTTTTGCTAAAATTATATTGATAAGTTGGTGCGTGTATGGATTAAAAGTTTTTACTAAAACATATTCTATATTAGCTCCAACTGTTAATCCGCAATTGGAAGGTAAAGTCCATGGAGTGGTAGTCCATGCCATAAAATAGACATTAGAACTTTCGGCAGGATCAAAAAGAAATTGAGAATTATTATCGTTTATTGCCTTAAACATGGCAACAATAGTAGTATCTTTAACCTCTTTATATGTACCCGGTTGGTTTAATTCGTGGCTACTTAAACCGGTACCGGCAGCAGGCGAATAAGGCTGTATGCTTACACTTTTATAAAGTAAGTCTTTTGTAAAAAGTTCTTTTAATGCCCACCAAAGTGTTTCTATATATTCGTTGTCGAACGTGATATAAGGTTGAGTCATATCAACCCAATAACCCATTTTTTCGGTAATATCTTCCCACTTATCTTTATACCGCATTACCACCTCACGGCACTTTTTATTATAGTCTTCTATACTTATTTTCTTACCTATATCCTCTTTGGTAATTCCCAATTCTTTTTCTACAAACAGTTCTACGGGTAAGCCATGAGTGTCCCAACCGGCTTTACGCTGCACCTGATAACCTTTCATGGTTTTATATCTGCATACTAAATCTTTTAGTGTGCGTGATATAACATGATGAATGCCCGGCATACCATTAGCACTTGGCGGCCCTTCATAAAATACGAACGGTTCACTACCTTCGCGCGTAGAGATGCTTTCTTCAAAACAATGTTCCGACTTCCATTTTGCAATTATTTCTTGCTCTATGGAAGGCATATTTAAGCCCTTAAATTCTTTATATTTATTCATTAATTATATGCCAACCTGTAAAATAGGTGCAAAGGTAGGAGTAAATTTTGTGAATTTTGTGTTATTTTTTTTGCAGAATAGATTTTTTGTGTTAAGAATTTTGTAGTGATTCGAGGTAATATAATTTGATATTGTTTTTACATATAAAAATACATTTGTTTCATGTATAGTTTATTCAAGTATCAATATTATATCAATTTACGAATTTTATCAAACGCATCCTTGTCGGCATTTATCCAAGTAATAGTGGTATCCTTTCTAAACCATGTCAGTTGTCTTTTTGCGTAATTGCGGGTGTTTTGTTTAATTTTTTCTATAGCTTGGGGTAAACTATAGTTTCCGTCTAAATAATTAAATAGCTCTGTGTAGCCAACGGTTTGCAGGTTTTTTAAATTTCGTAACGGGTACAATTTTTCTACCTCTGCCAGTAAACCATCTTGCATCATTATATCTACTCTTTGGTTTATTCTACTATAGAGCAGTTCTCTTGGCATATCTAAACCAATTTTAATAGTATTGAAATCTCTTTGTTTGGGTGTGTATGTTCTATATGCTAAAATACTTCTGTTAGTGGTACGCATAAACGATAATGCTCTTATCATTCTTAGCGGATTTAGAATCTCTCCTTTGCTATAAAATTCCGGGTCTTCGTTTTTAATACAATCTTGTAGCCATTGCAACCCAAATTGTTTATAATCTTCTTCTATTTTTTGGGTAATTTCTTTATTTGTTTCCGGCATCTCGTCAAGCCCCTCGCAAAGAGATTTAATATATAAGCCGGTGCCACCGCAAATAACCGCTGAATTATTACATCTAAAAATTTGTGCTAAGTAATTAGTAGCAAGACTTTCAAAATCTGCAGCAGTTAATAAAGTAGTTACAGGGTATTCATTAATAAAATAATGCTTTACTTGTTGCAGTTGTTCTGTTGTTGGTTTTGCTGTGCCAATATTCATTTCACAGTAACACTGTCTGCTGTCTGCCGAAATAATAGATGTACCTAAAAATTTGGCAAGCAAAATTGCAATATCCGTTTTACCTACGGCAGTAGGACCACAAATTATGTAAGCTGTTTTTTTATTAAGCCCTAAATCCATTCTTGTTTTTTGCATTTTTAAAAAGCTACTCTATATAGCTTTGTGCAGCATCTTCGGTGTCATCGCCTGCTATTTCCTCATCACTATCTTCACTCTCACCTTCATTGGTATAACCCTCTTCCATATCAGCAACACCCACATCATATTTTTCTTCAATTTCCATTAATTTATCCGGATTCACACCCTTAATACCGTATTGTGCCGGTGCAATACCTTCTTTTCTTAAAACAAAGGGGTAAATGCGTCTTGGCGTTTCTTCTTTGCTAACACCTATCAGTTGAACAAGGAAAGTCCATTTTTTCTCAGGATTATATACATAAATAAACCTTTGGTCTGGTGTGCTTATTAGGGCAGACACAGGCGTTCTTGTCATAGATAAAGCTGGAGCACCTTTTTTATTAATAAGTACCTCCGAATTAAATTCCATACCATATTGCCATTTCTCGTCGCTAACATAAAAGGATGCGGAATGTTTCCCGTCAAATTCAAATGCCTTTACTATGCAATTATGAAAATCTAAATACGTTTGTTGTCCTTGTATTTCTATATCTCTATAAGTCAGGTCGTCTTCTTCCCAATATATTCTGAAACGAAGTATGGTCATAATCAATTATTATTTCGTAAAAATAATGAATGATATGGTAGTTTCCATAAAAAAGATAATTTAGATTAAAATTGTGGCGATTATTTGCAAAATATACATTAAAATAAATTTCATTTTTATGAACAAATGATAGAAATTATACAGAGTATTTATACCACATTTTAAAAAATGTCAGACCCCGTTCTTCCTGATTTTCCGCATGGAATCAGGAAGTATAAATAAAATCGTTCTCACGAACGTATTCAAGAACTAATGCAAAATGAAAAGAAACCCAGCTAAGAATATTAAAAACAAATGCTGCTTTTGGTAAATAAGTTTATAAATTAGTTCTAACAGTTCTATCCATTTCATTTAGCTTTGTCAAGTAAATGCCCTCGGAGAAGGAATTCATTCTCACTTCCGGATTCCCTGCGGAAAATCCGGAAGAACGGGAGTTATTTTTTTTGTGAAAATTTTAATTTATTGTAAATTTTATTAACGTGTTTTTTTTATTCAGAATAATTTTAATAAAATAAGTACCACTTTGAATGCCATTTTTGTTTATTTCATATTTCAAAATTCCATTGTGAGCCTGTAAAATATATTTATCTACAATTTGCCCGGTAATATTTATAATTTCAATTAAAACTTCTTTGGTTGTATCTGTTAATGTGGCAGAAAAAGTAAAGATGCCCTTGTTTGGATTAGGATATACTTTTATGTTTTCTATTTTTGGTATTATTTCTTGTATGCCTAATGGTATTGTGTCAAATTTTACCAAAAAGGCATCAAGATTACCACCATAAATTGCTTTATAGCTCCCGTTTGTTGCTATATTATTTATACTTTGTGTATAACCGGTTAAAAAAAAGTTTCCTTTACAATCAGTAGTTATTGCTATTGCATTATCAGAATTAGTTCCACCATAATAGCTTGCATATTCTACATTGCCGGTTGTATTAAATTGTGCAATAAATGCATCGAATGCACCACCGTTTATGGTTTGGTATCCGTTAGTTGTAGCTATATTTGATGTACTTGTTGTTGTGCCAGCCAATAAAATATGACCATTATTGTCGTAAGCTAAACTATTTCCCTCATCTGTTCCGCTGCCGCCAAAATAAGTACCCCATTGAAAAGCTCCTGTATCATTTAATTTTATTAAAAAAGCATCTTCTGCCCCTCCCCCAAATAAAGACTGGAATGCCCCTACACTTGTTATTCCATTTATACTTGTTGTATATCCTGCAACATAAATATTATTAGAATCATCTCGTGTTATTCCAGAAGCGTAATCAGAACTATCTCCAATTACATAAGTACTCCATTTCAAACTGCCTGCACTATCAAATTTTGCAATAAAAACATGGTTGCCGGGTCCATTTGCAGCCATATAACAACCCGGTGTTGTTACAACTCCGGTATCATACGTGCATCCTGCAATATAAATATTATTTTGTTTATCACATATACAGGCTGAGGCTCCACTTGCTCCTGTTATTAAGCCAAAATAAGTTGCCCAAATAAGACTACCATTATTTTTAAATTTTGCCAAATAAGTATTTTCTGTATTGGGAATAGCAACCGTATCTTGAAAACTACCAAGTGTGGCAATATTATTTGTGCTGCCACCACCACCACACATATAAATATTTTGTTCGGCATCAATTGCTAATCCGGAACAACCGTCAGCATAGTTACCCCCATAATAAGTAGCCCAGTTTAAGCTTCCGGTACTACTGAATTGTGCCAAAAAGGCATCTTTATTTCCACCGTAAACAGTTTGATGACTGCCTGCTGTTGCTATGTTTGTTGCACTGCCTGTATAACCTGTAATATAAACATTATTATTACTATCGCATATTATTCCTTCTGCCACATCTTCGCTACCCCCACCAAAATAAGTTGACCATAGTAGCCCACCATCTGTTGTAAACTTTGCAAGAAATGCATCAATCAAACCACCATTCAATATTGTTTGGTAAGCACCAATAGTAGCAATATTACTAACACTTTCTGTAAAACCACAAATATAAATATTTCCAGCTTTGTCGCAAGTATTATTAAAAGCAAAATCTTCACTTGCATCCCCAAAATAAGTACCCCATGCTATTTGTGGGTCAATTACTAAAGTACCATTGTATTTTTCGGTCTTAAAACACAAATTATTATGATGCAAAGCATATTTTATTGCAACTTCATTCTTTGTATTTTTTTCATAAGCATATAGTTTCTGTTCTTCTACTTTTCCGTAGGGTGTTGTTATCTTAATATTTCCTGCAAAAGGTATAATTGCATCACTGCCCAAGTATCTTATTTTTATGTCATTTACTTTCCCTCCGGGTTTTATAATAAAATCATATTCCAGTTTATTGTCTTTTATATATAAAACCCAATCTATAAAAGGATAAATATTTTGATAAGTTATTTTATTAAATGTATTTGCACAGGCATTTTTATTTTGCAGAGCTATTGTATGGTAGTTTTCAAAATAGTCTTGTTGCTCCTCTTTTATTGCTTTTGCCAACGTATTAGCACCTACTAAAACCATATCTAAACGATAAATATCATATTTGTAATTAGCAATATCTATGGTGCGTCTGTTAACTAAATTTGATAAAGAACCTTTGGAAGAAGAGTAAATATTTGTAGGATTTACTTGCTTTTTAGTCCATTCATAATGTAATTGTCCATTTCCAATAAATATATGAGTGCCATTACTACCTGTTTTAAACTGTATATCTTTTCTTTTATTACCATATTGGTCTGTAATTTGCCCTTTATTTTCAACAATATGTAATCTGTTTTTCTTACTTTCATTTACAGATTTTATTTGTCCAAAAACATTGGTAACAATCAAAATTGAGAATAAAAACAAAAGATTTTTCATAAGTATAATATTAAAAAGTAGAAATAATAATTAGTATCCATTTTTATATACTAACAAAAACTTGTTGTAAAATTAGTAGTATTTTTTGTTAATCAATATTAATTTATTTAAAAAATCTGAAAACTTAATGCCGGCATAATATTGAATACAATGTAATTATTTTTATATATTATTTATTATTAGTTTTTTGTGTAAAATTTTATGCTCTGTTTTTG
>CAIYTT010000077.1 GCA_903929195.1 uncultured Bacteroidota bacterium | reverse complement strand
TTCAAAAGATACTTTAACAGAGATAGAAAGAGATAATGCAAAGAATGAAGAGATAGATAGCGTAGATGAAATAGATAGTACTGATGAATATATAAAAAAGCAAAAAAAACATAGTTATTCTAAATATTATAACAATAATGAAAATGATACTAAAATAATTGCAGATACCTTAGGTTTTGCTTTAAATAAACCTGATTTTATAAGATATACTATAGGTAAAGGTCATATTACAATACATGCTGCACCGCTTGTATTAAGTAATTATTTTTTATTGCAACCTAATAATATAAATTATTTAAAAGGTATATGGCAAACATTACCTAATAATATAAATAGAATATATTGGAATGATTATTATTCAAGAGAGGGTGAGGAAGCAAATATGTGGATATTATGGAAATTTCCGGCAACTCGTTATGCATTAATGCTTTTAATTATAGGATTGCTAATGTATGTATTATTTGAAGGCAAAAGAAGGCAACGTATTATTCCTATTATTCCCCCTATAAAAAATGATTCTGTTTCTTTTGTTGAAACCGTAGGCAGACTTTATTATAATAAAGGCGAACATACTAATTTAGCACAAAAAATGATACAACAATACTTTGAATTTGTAAGAACACACTACTTCTTAAATACCAATATTTTGAATGAAAGTTTTGCACATCAATTAAGCGTAAAATCAGGACAGCCGAGAGCATTTGTAGATTCTTTACTTGAACAGATTTTTGAAATAAAAACAAATTCAAAAAAAATAGACGACGCATACCTTTACCAATTATATACAAATATTCAAAAATTTTATAATAATAAAAAATAATGGAAACATCAGAATTCGCAAGATACCAACCGGGAAATGTACACCCACTTTCTAATTTTGTAGAAGAACTGCAAGATAAAATTCATGAAGTAATTGTAGGTCAAAATGGCATGATAGAACAGTTGCTTGCAGGTTTGCTCGCTGATGGACATATATTAATAGAAGGTGTACCCGGTGTAGCAAAAACACTTACCGCTAAGTTATTGGCTAAGTTAATACATGTACATTTTTCAAGAATTCAATTTACGCCCGATTTAATGCCAAGCGATGTTTTAGGAACAAGCATTTTTAATCCTCAAACAACAAGTTTTCAATTTAAGGCAGGTCCTGTATTTAGTAATATTGTTTTAATTGATGAAATTAACAGAGCACCTGCAAAAACACAGGCTGCCTTGTTTGAGGTAATGGAAGAAAGACAAGTTACTGTTGATGGTACTACACATAAAATGCAATCTCCATTTATGGTAATTGCAACACAAAACCCAATAGAACATGAAGGAACTTATAGACTACCTGAAGCACAACTTGACCGTTTTTTAATGAAAATTACAGTAGGCTATCCTACACTCGAAGAAGAAATAAAGATATTAGGTCGTCATAATCAAGAAGCGATTACAGATTTACTAAATAGGGTAGAACCCATTATTACAACCGATGTATTGCATAATGCACGTATAGCAGTAAGACAGACACATATTGAGCCTAAATTATTAGAATTTTGTGCTAAGATTGTTTATGAAACCCGAAACGATAAGTCTTTGTATCTTGGTGCATCGCCACGGGCATCTATTGCACTTTTACAAATAGCTAAAGCATTTGCAGTAATCAAAGGTCGAAACTTTGTTATTCCGGAAGATATTTTGCAAGCAGTTGCACCTGTATTAAGACATAGGATAAACCTAACACCCGAACGCGAAATGGAAGGTGCAACTACCGATGACATACTTAAGGAAATTATAGCCAGAATGGAAATACCAAGATAGAATAGCACAAAATAAAACAAATAAGTATGTAGGGTTCTAAGTCTTATATTGATATTTAATAAATAAAATAATTTGAATTTTTATAAAAAATATATTGAGTGTTTGTACTTAAACAGCAGGTGGTATCTGCTGTTATTTACCTGTATAGTATTACTTATAATTTCATTTTTCTTTTCTTGGTTATTTCAGGGGGTATTGCTTTTTACTATTTTGTTTTTTGTTTTCTCTTTTATAGACTATATATTGTTGTTCTTTTTAAAGGGAGGGGTAACAGCAACGCGGAACGTAGCAACAAGACTTAGTATTGGCTATGATAATGAAGTTATTTTAACAATTACAAATACCTATCCATTTAATGTAAAAGCATTGTTGATTGATGAACTCCCTTTTCAATTTCAGGTTAGAAATTTTGAATTAAAAATGAGTATTGGTTTTCGTTCGTCAAAATCAATTTCCTATTTCTTAAAGCCGCTTTCAAGAGGCGAATTCAACTTTGGTTATTTATTATGTTACACAATTAGTCCTTTAGGTCTGTTACAAAAAAGGATTAAAATTGCCGAGCCTGTTATGGTAAAAGTTTACCCTGCTTTTCAACAATTAAGAAAATATCAATTAATTGCCACAAGCGACAATTCGGTACCCGGAGTTAAAAAAATACGAAAACTGGGTAATAGTTTAGAGTTTGAAAAAATAAAGGATTATGTACCCGGAGATGATGTACGCACCATAAATTGGAAAGCAACAGCAAGAAGTAGTAATTTAATGGTAAATACATTTACAGATGCCAAACAACAACAAATATATTGCCTTGTAGATAAAGGAAGAAGCATGAAAATGCCGTTTGAAGGACTGACTTTATTAGACCATTCTATAAATGCATGTTTGGCTTTATTAAATGTAGCATTGTTAAAACAAGATAAAGCCGGTTTAATTACGTTTTCGAATAAGGTAAATGATATAATTGCAGCAGATAGACGCTATAGTCAGATTAATAGAATTTTAGAAACTCTTTATAATCAACAAACTCAATTTAAAGAAAGTGATTATGAGGCGGTATGGATAAAGATTCATAAAAGTATTACCCAGCGTTGTTTATTACTTTTATTTACAAATTTCGAAACATTTTCTTCTTTAGAAAGACAATTACCTTTCCTTAAAAAAATTGCACAAAGACATTTGGTTTGTGTTGTTTTTTTTCAAAATACATTATTAAAGGAAATACACGAATTGAACCCTGATAGCATAGAAGGTATCTATATTAAAACAATTGCAGACCAATTTGATTTGGAAAAAAAACAAATAGTAAAAGAATTGCGTAGATTTGGAATACTTTCTGTGCTTACAACACCACAAAATTTATCGGTAGATGTTATAAATAAATATTTGGAATTAAAAGCAAGACAGCTATTATAATTGTTTATAATAGCTGTCTTTATGAAAAGTAAATAGTATTTATTCTTCCGGTTTAGTTTCCGTTTTTTTCTCCTGATTTTGTGGTGCTTTATTGTTGGGGTTATTGTGTTGTGGTCTGCGTCTTTGTTGATTTTGTCCCCCTTCTCTATTCTTTTGTTGATTTCCCGGCTGTTGTTGTCCTTCTTTAGGCTTTATTTCCTGATTTGGATTCACATTTTGCTTTGGTTGTTGATTCGGGTTTTGTTTGGGTTGCTGATTCGGATTTTGTTTGGGTTGCTGATTCGGATTACCATTAGGCTTAGCATCTACATTAGCTCTCTGCTCCCCATTTGGTTTTGGGTTTTGTTGCGGTTGTCTATTGTTATTTTGTTGCTTATTATTAGTTTGATTGGTTGCAACTTTAACTTCGTTATTTTGTTGCGGTTGTTTATTATTATTGGGATTAGATGAATTAGGTTTCTTTTTCTTATTGCCTTTTTCAAGAGATTTTAAACTAACCTGTCCCACATCATTAATAAAAGCAGACTCGCGTACTATATTTGTTTTACTTTCTCTAGTTTCAATTTCTATTGGTTGCAAATCATCCGCTTTCTGCCCTGCTTTATTTAATTTCTGTATTTCTCTTACCCTAGTAATTGTGAGCGGATATTGCTTATTGTTATCAGAAAAGCTATACCACATTAAGTTTTTGAATATGTCTCTTTTTTGCAAGGTCGCATTACCTTTCACCAATTCTAATGTTTCGGCATGTTCCGGAAACACTGATAAAGCATCCATGTAGGTATCAAGCTCATAATTTAAGCAACACTTTAACCTACCACACTGCCCCGATAGTTTGGTTTGATTTATTGATAAGTTTTGGTATCTGGCAGCAGTAGTATTTACCGATTTAAAATCGGTAAGCCAAGTACTGCAACAAAGTTCTCTACCACAAGACCCTATACCACCTACTTTGCCGCTTTCTTGCCTTGCACCTATCTGGCGCATTTCTACTTTCATTTTAAAATCGTTGGCAAACAATTTTATTAACTCTCTAAAATCTACTCTCTGGTCTGCTGTATAAAAAAATGTACCTTTTTTACTATCCGACTGAACTTCTACCTCACAAAGTTTCATTTCTAAATTTAGCCCTCTTGCTATGGCTCTTGCACGTATTAGTAATTCAGCTTCCCGTTCTTTTTGTAGGGTGTTTTGCTGTAGTTCTTCGTCTGTAGATGGGTGTAAAATTCTTTTTACTACAGCTTGCTCATTTAAGCTGTATTTTTTCAATTGCAATTTTACCAATTCACCGGTAAGGCTTATTTGTCCTAAATCATAACCGCCCACACCTTCAACTGTAACCCAGTCGTTTTTGCTTAAAATATGATGTGTGTTATTTCTATAAAACTCCTTACGGCTACCTTTATTAAAAGACACCTCTATAATAGGAAAAGGCTTTGCCCCGTCAAACAGGGGCATGCCATTTAACCAATCATATACATTCATTCTGTTGCAGCCACCCGAACTGCAACCGCCATTACTTTTACAACCGGAAGGTTTACCATTAACACCCGTTCCGCAACTGCCACATCCCATTTAAATATATTTATATAAAGCGAAAATAAATAATAGTTAAAATAATTTTATTTATTTTAAGTTGCTATTATTATATTAATGCTGAGAGTTAAAAATAAAATCAATTTACAAACTTACAAAAATAGCAATTAAATAATGGAATAAAAATGTAGAATTGAGGATAGGAAATTATATAATGTAAAATATATTATTTCTTAGTACATTGCCTTCCCATATTAGAAAATATTTTTAGGATATATTATTTCGGGGAATCTGTATTTTGGAAAAACAAAGGGCTATTGCCATAAAGTGGGGTTTTCCCATCCCATTTATCTATAAATAATTGCTGAATTAATAATGGTGTTAAAAATTTTTGTTTTAACTCATTGGTTTTAGCTTCTGTTTGAGCTTGTATTAATTTTATTTTTGATTGTGCTTCTGCTACTTTCAATTCATTTTCAACCTGCATAGCCTGTTGAACTGCTTTATTTTTCAAATCTATTGCTTGTACAATTGTTTCCGGATATTTTAGCCCACTTGTCATTTGTTCTAATTTGAATCCTTCTTTTTGTAATGCACTATCAAGTGTGTTTTGTACGGCATCTTCAAACCTTAATCTATTACTAATCAATTCATCGGTAGTATATTTATTCATTTGTATTCTAAAGGCATCCATTACATAACTAAAAATAGTTGTTTTAGTTATGTCTTTTAGTTTTTGCCTATATTTAGTATAAATAAAAGGTGATTTGCCTGAAATTACATAAAAAGATATAGTTGGGTCAACAATAAAAACAGAACCATCTTTGGCATTTACAGTAAAAGGGTCATAATCTGCGGTTTGCACAAAGGTAGGGAACTGCACTACATATTCGGAAAATGGATTATAAAAAACCCTACCGGTAACTAACGTAATATTTTGTTGCACACCTTTTTTTGAGCCGTATTGTTTTACTAAAATACCCTCATGACCGGCATCTATCATTTTGCAACTATAGAGAAATAAAATAGAAAAGAAGAAAGTAACTGCTTTTTTCATAATAAGTTAAATGAACAATAAAAAAGCAGCAAATAGTATGCCTGATTAGAGAAAATAGAACTAAGACTACAATTATTTTCTATTATTTATTTCATCGCGTATAGATATTGCCTTAGCATAATCTTCTTGTTCCAGTACCTTTTGCAAAAGTGTATTCAGTTCTTCTAACGATAATTTTTTAAGGTCGTCGCCTTGTTTCTTAGCTCCTTGTTTTTCAGATACTTTCGATTGGCTTGTTGTAGATTTTGGTGCAGCATCTATTTCCGGTTGTTCCATAAACATACCGGCATTGTCTAAAATATCTTTATAGGTATAAATTTTACAATTGGCTCTTGCAGCCAGTGCTAATGCATCGGATGTGCGAGAGTCTATTTCTGTAATTTGGTTATTATAATTGCATAATAATTTGGCATAAAAAATACCTTCCTCTAATTTATAAATAATTACTTCATGTAATTCAATACCGTAAGTAGTCATAAAATTAGTAAATAAGTCGTGTGTAAGTGGTCTGCTTGGTTGCATTCTTTCTAATGCTACTGCAATAGCCTGTGCTTCAAAACCACCAATTACAATTGGTAATCTACGTTGCCCCTTTACTTCGCCAAGCACTACTGCATAAGAATGAGATTGTGTCATACTATGTGATAACGCTACAATTTCAAGTTCTATCTTTTCCATTATGTTATTTACTGCGGGTATTCCGTTTTTATTAGGTGAAGGTACTATTTTTTATAAAAAAAAATACTAAAAAAGCGTCATTTCTGTTTTTTCTAAGTCAGTGTCTTCATTTGTTTCCAATACCAATGAAATTTCTTGTATAGAAGCATTTGCCAAAAATGTTCCTATTGTTTTCCAACCTGTAATATCAACTTTATCATTAATTGCTACTCGCTCTTCTTTAAACCCAATTTTACTATCGCCTGATTTCAAGATTATTATCGGGTCTTGCTGTGTTGTTACTAATTCAAGATAATTCCCTTCGCCCTCTTTTATAAATAAATATTTATTTTTAATGGTTTGGCTTTCTATCAAAAACCTTTTTACATTAAACTGTTTGCCTTTAGCATCAAAATAGATAGCAGTAATTACCTTCTTAGGATAAAATTTTTCAATAAGTATAACACTATCGGCATCAAAACGATTCGTACTTTCAAAATCAGTAAGTTCGTAGGTTCCGTCTTTATAAAAGGTAATTACTTTATCTTTTTCATCAAATCTGCCCAAAAACATACCTCTTTCTTCTTTATTAAGACGACCAATTGTATCGTCATACCATATTTTTTGTGCAGATAAGGTAGATTTCCCTTTTTCTTTAAGCTTTATTGTTTTAACCGGGTACTTTGTTAAGATATTACCTTGAGCTGTTCTGTTTTTTATTTCCATATCTTCAAACGAAAATTCAAATGTCTTTGACCTCGCTTTGCTACCCGGAGATAAATTAACAGTTATCAATTCAGCTTCGCCATTAGGGTTGGCAGTAAAATAAATTACTTTACTATTAGCATTTCCTTTTGTAAGGTCATACTCCTTATCTCGTGTAATTCCTGTTACATTAAATCGTTTTACATAACATACACCCGATTTGCCATCCATATAAATTAAATTATAGGTAGTACGTTCATCATTTTTTTGGAATATTGCTAAATGTATGATGTCTTTGCCAACAAAAAATTTATCACTTACTTTGGTAACAATCATTTTGCCATCGCGGCGAAAAACAATTATATTATCCAAATCAGAACAATCAAATGCGAATTCGTCTTTTTTAAGTGTTGTACCTATGAAGCCGTCTTTATAGTTTACATATAATTTTGTGTTAGCAATAGCTACATTATTAGCTTGTATGTTTTCGAATTGGCGTATTTCTGTTTTGCGATCTCTGCCTTTACCATATTTTTTTAGTAAGTTTTCATAATATAATATTGTAAAGTCGTTTAAATATTCAATATTATGTTTTACCCTTACTATCTCATCTTCTACACCTTTTATATGTTCATCGGCTTTAAATGAATCGTATTTAGATATTCTTTTTATTTTTATTTCGGTTAAACTAACAATGTCTTCTACCGTAATTGTTCTATAAAACAGGCTTTTAAACGGTTCTAATCCTTTATCTATAGCATTGATAACACCATCCCATGTGGTTTGTTCCTCTATGTCGCGATAGATTCTGTTTTCTATAAATATTTTTTCTAAAGAGGAGTAATGCCAGTCCTCTTCAAGCTCCCCTAACTTTATTTGCAATTCTCGAAGCAATAAATTTTTGGTATGTTCCACCGAGTATTTCAGCATGTCGGTTACCGAAACAAAATGTGGTTTATCCTCAATGATGATACAAGCATTTGGGGAAATAGATATTTCACAATCTGTAAAAGCATATAAAGCATCAATAGTTTGGTCTGTTGATACGCCCGGTGCCAGTTGTATCAGCAATTCTACTTCTTTAGCTGTGTTATCTACAACATTTTTAATTTTAATTTTACCGGTATCATTCGCTTTAATTATGCTATCTGCAAGCTGTGTAGTTGTAATGCCATAAGGCACATCTTTAATAGCTATATTTTTTTTATCTACCTCTTCTATTCTTGCTCTAACTCTTAGTTTTCCGCCTCTGGCACCATCATTATAATTGTTTACATCAATCATACCACCGGTTAGGAAATCAGGAAAAAGTTCAAATGGTTTTCCTTTTAAATGTTTTATGGATGCGTCAATAAGCTCACAGAAATTATGAGGCATTATTTTTGTAGATAAACCTACCGCAATACCATCGGTACCTTGAGCCAATAGTAAAGGGAATTTCATGGGTAAGGTTACCGGTTCTTTTTTTCTGCCGTCGTAGCTTAATTGCCATTCTGTTGTTTTAGCATTAAAAGCTACTTCAAGAGCAAATTTAGATAGGCGTGCTTCAATATACCTTGCAGCTGCTGCACCATCGCCGGTTCTTATATCGCCCCAATTACCTTGTGTTTCAATTAGTAAATCTTTTTGTCCTAACCCAACAATTGCATCACCAATTGAAGCATCGCCATGCGGATGATATTGCATACTTTGCCCTATGATGTTGGCTACTTTATTAAACCTACCGTCATCCATTTCCTTCATAGAATGAAGAATACGACGTTGTACCGGTTTTAATCCGTCTTCAATTGCGGGTATGGCACGCTCTAATATTACATAACTGGCATAATCTAAAAACCAGCTTTGGTACATATCATTAATCATTACCGAACCCTTTTCGGCTAATTCATTTTCTTCAGACATTACTATACCCGCTCTTAAATTTTATTTGCACAAAAATATTCATAAAGCAGGGAAAATAAAGAATATTAATTTAAAAATATTGCAAGGGGGTATCATTTTTCTATTCATGCAGGTTTTTAGTTTTATTATTAATACAATTAAGTGTTTTTTTTAAATGTGTGTGAATTATGAAAAATAGAATTTTTTGAACAAAAAAATATATATGTTAATTTAAATTGCATAATATACTAAACAATTAACGTGTTGTAAAATTATATAAAATTATATATTTCATTTGGTTAATAAATTATTTATTTTATTGATTGCTTTTTTCCTAAATTTATTTTTAGTATTATTGCAGATTAAAATAAATTACTGAAAAAAACAGTAGTATCAATTACGTAAATAAGAAAATAAAAAATAATATGAAGAAGAAAATTTTACTCTTTTCTTTAATTGCCGGCATGGCAAGTTTAATGTTGTCAAGTTATCATAATCTACCTGGGGGAACCGGAGGTGTTGACGGGACAGGAGCATTAGGACCCGGAGGTTGTAACTGCCATGGGCATTCTACTACAATAGCTGTTACAATACAATTAGATTCTGCCGGTGTACCTGTAACTAGATATGTAGCGGGCATGAGTTATACCATACGAATTGCAGGTGTAAATGGTGCAGTTGCAGGCTTACCAGATTTTGGTTTTCAAGTAGCAGCAGTATTGGCATCAGGTGCCGGTACAGGTGGCGCAACGAATGCAGGTACATTAGCATCTACTGGCTTACCGGCAAGTTGTGCCAATTCAATTGTATCTGGAACAACATTAGATGTAGTAGAACAAACGGCAGCAATACCGGCAACTACCGGAGCTGGTGCATTGGGTTCTACGTATGTAGAATCGATACCATGGACTGCACCTGCCACAGGTACAGGTTCTGTAGTTTTATATGGCGTTATTAATGCTGTTAACAATAATGGTAGTTCATCAGGAGACCATTATAACAGTACATCTACCACTATTACAGAATTAATACCGGGTACATCAGTTGCACCTATTTCGGGAGCTTCTACTGTATGTGTAGGTAGTACTATAACTTTAAGTGATATAACATCCGGTGGTACTTGGACAAGCGGTGCACCGTCAATAGCTTCAGTTAGTTCTTTAGGTGTAGTTACGGGGGCAGGTGCAGGTACTGCTGTTATTTCTTATACAGTCGGTACTGTTTCAGCTACTACAACTATTACTGTAAATCCATTGCCTGTTGCCGGCTCAATAAGTGGTGGCAGCAGTGTATGTGCCGGTAGTACCATTACCTTATCTGATGTTGCAAGCGGTGGAACATGGAGCAGTAGCGGTGGAGCAGCAACGGTAAGTTCGGGTGGGGTAGTAACCGGTGTTTCAGGTGGTGCAGTAACTATTACCTATTCGGTTATGAATTCTTGCGGCACAGCAACAGCTACACATGGTGTTACCGTAAACCCATTACCTAATGCAGGTGTTATTTCGGGAGCTTCAGCAGTGTGTATAGGTTCTAATATTACATTAACAGATACTACATCTGGCGGTACATGGACTAGCAGTGGTGGTGCAGCAACCGTAAGTTCTTCAGGTGTAGTTACCGGGGTATCAGCCGGTACGGTAACAATTTCTTATACAGTAGCAAATTCTTGTGGTTCTGTTTCTGCTGTTCATTCCGTAACCGTTACAAGTACATCTTCAGCAGGTACCATTTTAGGACCCACCACTTTATGTAGTGGTTCTACAATAACTTTATCTGATTTGGTAAGCGGTGGTACTTGGAGTGCAAGTAGCGGTATTGTAACAATAGGTGGTACATCCGGCATTGTTATGGGTATGTCTGCAGGCACTGTTACTATAACTTATGCAGTAACCACAGGTTGCGGTGCAGCTTCTACTACAACAACATTAACCGTAGGTGCTGCACCATCGGCAGGTACTATTGCCGGTTCTTCTAATGTTTGTGTAGGTTCTTCAATTACTTTAACAGATGCTACCGCAGGTGGTACTTGGACAACAACCGGCGGTAGAGCAACCGTTGGAGCTACAACAGGTGTAGTTACAGGTATGTCTGCCGGCACTGCAATTATAACTTATACTGTTTCTAATTCATGTGGTACTGCAACAGCTACTTATAATGTTGCTGTAAATTCATCTAGCCCAAGCCCTATATTAGGTTCTACAGTAGCATGTGGTGGTTCTACAACTACTTTGTCTGATGCTGTTGGCGGTGGTGTTTGGAGTACAAGTAACCCGAGCATTGCAACAGTAAGTTCATCTACGGGTGTTGTTACAGGTGTGGCAATAGGAACTTGCACTATTTCTTATACCTATACCAATAGCTGTGGTACATTTACTGCTACATCACCAATGACAGTTAGTACTTCTTTAGTAACAGGTACCATATCCGGTTTGTCAACTTTATGTCGCTTTACGTCTATAACATTATCTGAAACCGTAACTGGTGGAGTATGGACAAGTAGCAGCCCGGTAGCAAGTGTTACTACCGGTGGTGTAGTTACCGGATTATTATCAGGCACAGCAACTATATCTTATGTGGTTACAGGCGGTTGCGGCACAGCGGCGGCTACGCATACTATAACCGTAAGCCCTACGCCGAATGCAGGTGTAATTGATGGCAATATGCATGTATGTGTAGGTGGCACAAATACATTAACAGATACTGTTAGCGGTGGTACTTGGACAGCAAGCAGCACCAATGCTACAATAGACCCTTCTACAGGTGTTGTTACCGGTGTTTCTTTAGGTACAGAAACCATAACTTATACCGTAATTAATAGCTGTGGAACGGCAATATCTACCCGTTTATTAACGGTTAATCCAATGCCTTCGGCAGGTATCATCAATTCAAGCAGCGACAGTATTTGTTTAGGACACGGTATTACTTTAACAGAAACAGTTAGCGGTGGTATTTGGAGTGCAGTAAACGGTAATGCTTCAGTTGTAAGTACATCAGGTTTAGTTACCGGAAATACTATTGGTTCAGATACTATTATTTATTCTGTAACCGGAATATGTGCAACAGTTACAGCAACTAAAACTGTATATATATCTACAGGTACAATTTGTACGGGAGTACTTGAAATTAACGGACAGAATATAGCTAACGATAAAATTACTATTTATCCTAATCCTTCAAAAGGAGGTTCGTTTATCATTGAAATACCGCAAACTGTTACAAATTCTACATTAACTATTACTGACTTATTAGGTAAAACAGTAGAAACAAGATACATATCCAATACAAATCAACAGAGAATTTCGTTTAATATTAATAATATTGCTACAGGAACTTATTTTGTAAAATTAGTTTCGGGTGATACTACTTATGTTGAAAAATTGGTTATCTATTAGTAGAGAAGCAATTTAGTTTATTTGTGTTTTTAAGTAAAAGCCTTGATAATTTTCAAGGCTTTTATTTTTAGTAAAAATAAGAGATACTACTAAATTTTGAAATGGGAACACCCTTTTTTAATGCTTGTTTTTGATGATTTTTTATTTATTTTTGATTTTCAATAATTTGTATATGGAAACAACAAACAAAGTATTTATAACTGTTGAAAATACAATTGATGCACCTTTAGAGAAAGTATGGGGCTTTTGGACTTTACCGGAACATATTACCAAATGGAATAACGCATCAGACGATTGGCATACCCCACATGCCACAATAAACCTGCGAAAGGGTGGAAGTTTTACATCAAGAATGGAAGCCAAAGACGGAAGTTTTGGTTTTGATTTTGGAGGCATTTATGATGAGGTTCGAACTAATGAATATATTGAATATACCCTTGGTGATGGTAGAAAAGTAAAAATAGATTTTATTGCAGACAATAATAAAACAAAAATCTCAGAAAGCTTTGAGCCTGAAAGCGAGAACCCACATGAGTTACAAAAAGGTGGTTGGCAAGCAATACTAAATAATTTCAAGAAATATACAGAAAACAATTAATTTTTTCTGCAAATTGGTATATTTTTCAGCTCTTTTTTCTGCGAATAGTAATTTTCAAAGTGCTATTTTGTTTGATAAGTAAAATAAATAGGATATAGAAAAGTATGCAACACATCAAAAGAGTGGCATGCATAATATCAGTTTAAATACTTTGCTTTTCAATAGGTATGCCACACCTTTGAGGTGTGGCATACCGAACTACTAACTTCAAGATAAAAGCACTTTTTAAATAATTTTAATTAGTTTGCAACTTTGTAGGAATGCCTCACTTAAATGGTAGCATACCTAAAACTACCTAACAAACACCTAACCTAACATGAAATACATTGCAAATAACATTTATCACATTTATAATAGGGGTAATAATAAACAAACAATTTTTTTTAGTGAACGAAATTATATTATTTTCTTGAAAAAGTTAGAAAATACATATATCCCAATTGCGATATACTGTCTTACGTTTTAATGCCAAATCATTTTCACTTTCTTATTTATGCAAATGAAAAACAGAAAGCGCTTTGCCCAATTACAATATTTCAAGAAATGCATTTAGCGAACCGTTGCGTTTATTGCTTAGTACATATACAAAAGGAATAAATAAGCAACAAAATACTACAGGTAATTTGATGCTGCAAAATACCAAATCAAAATGTGTATATAATAATGATTATGATTTGCGCTATGCTATTACATGTTTTAACTATATTCACCAAAACCCACTAAAAGCAGGTTTGGTTGATAAGATTGAAGATTGGTATTTCTCATCTTATCGCTATTATGCAGGATTTAGAAATGGAACTTTAATTAATAGACAATTAGCGATAGGTAAATTTGATATTGATCTAAACGAATTGATTGAAAATAAAATTTTAAATGAGGAATTGATTGGAAATATATGGTAAACTTCAAACGGGTATTAAATTAAGTGTAACACATCTCAAAGTTGTGCGACACTTACATACAAGTACATACTAATTCACTCACTTTTTCGTTTTATTTAAAAGTAATTCAATGAAAAATGTAATTTATATTATTTCTGTTTTGGTATTTTGTTTTTATTCATGCCAAAAGAAAAGCACATCTTTACCGGTTCCAAAGACTGTTGAAACAAAGGATTCCCTATATGTTATTAACCCGAATGCGATTTCCTATCCTTATACAGATACCTTTTATGGTTACTATATAGATACAGCATTGTATAATAATACTATGTTTATAAGTGCTACCGGTGTATCTATTATTTCATTTTATGTTGTGCATTTGGGCAGCGATTTAAAAGTATATATAAGTTCAAGTCCGGTATATATTAATTCTTTAACTCAAAACTTAAAGATAGTTTGGGACATTATGAACGACACTGTTGGTACTAATGTTTATGGTATCAGAACTTTTACACAAGCAGATAGTTTGCACATAGTTTGGAATTCGTATAGGGGTTTATGTGCAGGCGATACCGAGTACCATCATTCTTACTTTATGGGTGCAAAAAGAATGTAATTCTTATTTTTTATTCCACTTTTATTCAAATAAATTGGTATTTAAATAAAAATAATTGAGATGCAAGTTAAAACACTGAATAAAGAAAAAAATAGTTGGTTGGCTATAATATATGAGTATCCTTTCATAGAATTTGCAACCTTTTTTATATAATACCAACGTCCATTTTTATTTATTTTTCAAGTAACTGAATAGTTACCAATTATTTATTAGGCTATTCTTTTAAAAATATTATTTTTGGGCAATAATTTATGCTAAACGGTAAAAAAATAGTTGTTGTATTACCCGCTTATAATGCGGCATTGACATTGGAACGTACTTATAAGGAAATTCCACTTGATATTGTAGATGAAGTTGTATTGGTTGATGACAATAGTAGAGATGATACTGTTGGCGAAGCTAAGCGTTTAGGTATCAACCATATTATAAAACACGAAGTAAATAAAGGGTATGGTGGCAACCAAAAAAGCTGTTATAAAAAAGCTTTGGAAATTGGTGCAGACATCGTAATTATGTTACACCCCGACTATCAATATACTCCATTGCTCATTCCTGCAATATCTTCTATAATTGCAAACGATTTATACCCGGTGGTTTTGGCATCAAGAATATTGGGCAAAGGTGCTTTAAATGGTGGTATGCCTATGTATAAGTATATCTTCAACCGTATGCTTAC
>CAIYTT010000076.1 GCA_903929195.1 uncultured Bacteroidota bacterium | reverse complement strand
CAACATTTCTGTTATTTTATCAGCTTGATTCATTTCAGCTAATTCTACATTAGAATAAAATTGATAATAATTATCACCTATGTTATTTATTCTAGAATATCTATCTAATTGATTATAAATATTAAATCCATAATTAGCAAAAATATCAGATATAGGTTCAATATTTTCAAACTTACCAATTAAATCAACTACGCATAAAATTGAAGAACTGTGATCCGTAAGCAAATATTTAATGTCTTGTAAAGAACTACAACAGTAATATAAGTAAAAAAAATTATACTTTTTGCGAAAAAACAACAAGCCATTTCTATCTTCAATATAAAATAAACTCTTTTCTTTTATCCATTCTTCTAATTTTTCATAATCAATAAAAAAATTAGTAATGTATTTAATGTTATTTTTCTTTACTTTTTCAATTCTTAAATAAACTTCATTTTTATCATTTATTAGTTCCATCTTTTATTAATGTATTCAATAAGTTTCTATCAATTTTCCCATTAGGGTTTCTTGGTAATTCCTCAAAATTTTGCATTTGTGTAGGTATCATGTATTTAGGTAAATATTTAAGTAATTCTTTTCTAATATCTAAAGTAGACATAGGTGTAGAAGCTTCATAAAATAAATGAATCTCTTTTTTATTGAAATTATAAAGAACACAAGCATTATCAATTACCTCAAAACAATTTACAATTACATGCTCAATTTCACTTAAATCAATTCTATATCCCAAATGTTTTATTTGAAAATCCTTCCTTCCTACAAATACAATTTCACCTATATCGTTTTTAAATACCACATCTCCTGTTTTATATATCAATTCAGGATAATGTTTGTTTAAAGGGTTTTGTACAAAGGCATTAGCCGTTTTCTCCGGGTCGTTCCAATATCCTAAAGCTAAAGATGTACCTCTGATACAAAGTTCTCCTTTTTCGTTAGTTGTTGCTAATTTATTATCGTCGTTTAAAATTAATACATCTGTATTTCTACAAGGAAAACCTATAGGTATAGGAGTTTCATTGGGTATTTCTTTTTCAATAATAAAATAAGTACAGTCCAATGTTATTTCAATAGGCCCATACAAGTTAATAAATTTAGCTTCAGGAATATGTTTCCGCCAATAGTTCATGTGCTTAGTAGGAAACACTTCACCTGCAAATAATATTCGTTTCAAATCTCGCAAATCGAATTTAGATAAAATATCAAGATTTGCAATATTTACCATGATAGTTGGTACCCAAAAAATAAAAGTTATCTTTTGTATAGACAAAAACTCAATGAGCTTAGCAGGAAAAGTAGCTAATTGTTCGGAAATAATTACAATTGTAGAAGCCTTTGCCATCAATAGGCAAATTTCGAAACTGTATATATCAAAATAAAGAGGAGATAAACTACCAATTATTTCATTATCAGATATTTCTAATGTAGGTATAGACCATTCTATAAAATCAATAAAACTTTTATGATTTAAAGCAACCCCTTTGGGAGTACCTGTAGAGCCTGATGTATTGATAATACAATAAGGGTCGGTATCAATTATTTTATTTATTCTATTATATATTAATTGTTCTTTATCACTTATATTTGTATTAAAGATATTTTCAGTATCAATATTAATAATTATTAAGTCTTCTCCAATAATTTTAATAAGATGATTATATAAATTACTATTTGTAATGATAATTTTAGGCTCAATTTTATTAATAACATTTCGCAGGCGTTCTTCCGGGTATTTAATATCTAAATTCATATAGATATTACTACTGTATGTGATTGCCAAATTAGCAACTACACTTGCGATTGATTTAGGTAAAAAGACTGCAATAGGTTGATTTGTAAAATCATTTTGTTTAATAATATGAAGGGCAAGCTGTTTTGATTGTAAACAAAGGTTTTTAAAATCAATAGATTTTTCTCCTTCTATTACAGCAATTTTATCCGGAAAATTTACTACAGCATTTTTATCTAAATATTCTAATAAGTTAATCTTCATTTTATTAGTTAAGTATTTTTTCAATTATGTATAAAGGTCTGTTTTTTGTTGCTTCAAATATCTTACTAATATATAGACCTACAATCCCTAACGCAAAAATTATTAGCCCACCAATTATCCAAATTGAGATTAATAATGAAGTATAACCAGGTTGAGTAATATGACCTGCAAGATATTCAAATAAATTAAATAATGCATAAGCAAATGCTGAAAAGGACATAATAAATCCTAATTTAACAGTCAATCTTAAAGGCTTATCAGAATATGCAAGAATTGTTCCTAAAGCCAAATTTATTAATTTACTAAAGTTGTAAGAAGACTTTCCTTCATATCTAGAAGCATGTTCTACATCAATTGCTGTTTTTTTAAATCCTACCCAAATTACCATAGGTCCAAAATCTCTCATGGGTTCTTTGAATTTTAAAACAGAATCAATTACAATTCGATTATATATACCAAAATTTGCTATTGTTTTATCTAATTTTATTCCTGATAACCAATCAAATACTACTCCAAACAAAAGAGAAAGTTTCTTTTTCAAAAATTTATCTTTTCTTTCTGACCTTCTTGCAAACACCACATCATATCCCTCTAAAGCTTTATGGTATAAATTAGCTATTTCTTCAGGTTGATCTTGTAAATCACAATCCATTACAACAACCCATTCACCAACACAATTATCTAAACCTGCTGTAATTGCATGATGTTGACCAAAATTTCTGCTTAGTTTAATGCCTTTTACTCTTGGGTCTGCTTTACAATTTTCAATAATCTTATCCCATGAATTGTCAGGTCCACAGTCTTCAACCAAAATAATTTCAAAAT
>CAIYTT010000075.1 GCA_903929195.1 uncultured Bacteroidota bacterium | reverse complement strand
TTCTTCTTTTACCAAAGAAAAATCCTAACTGTATATCACCACCAAAAGTACTACCATTATATAATTTAGGATTACTTATATTAGCATTTACTGCATTTAAATAATTTGATGCTGTATTTACAGTAACTAAATTCTGTGTTAGAATACCACCTAAAAAATTCAAATCTATTACAAAAGGAGGCAATAAGCTATAAACTTTATTTTCATTAGTCTCCATTTTATTAGAATCTATAACCTGTGCATTCGTAAATAATGAGCAGGCAATAGCAATTAATAGAATATATATTTTCTTCATTTTTTATTTATAGTATATATTAATTAATAATTATTTTTGAAACGGCAATCTTTATACCATCTTGTATGCAATCAACTAAATAGCATCCAGTATTTAAATTTTTTAAGTCTAATTTCAGTTTACTACCTGTAAAAGTAGTACTCAATACTTTTTGTCCAACTAAATTATATAAAATAATAGTATTAATACTGTTAGCATAAATACTATTAACTATTTCAATATTTACTTCATTACTTGTAGGATTTGGATAAATATTTAGTACACCACTCAAATTATTATATATATTTTTTATAATATTAGGAGCATTAAAATAAGATTTTTGCATGCAACCATTGTGTAATGTTTTTACCCAATAATAATTATCTGCAATATCGGGTGTAGGGTTGAAATAAGTTTGACTAACCTCACCTGCAATTTCATGTGAGCTTAAATCAGACTTATTATCATATCCCCATTGATAATAATCTTGGTCATTAAGAGAACAAATAAAATGATATTGAAAATAATTTACATTTACATTATCTGATGAATCTACACTAACATTTAATTTAAAAGAATCTAATGTTGTACAAGTAAATCCCGGTACATCTGCAGTTACGATTACAATTACTTGTCCTGATTTATTAAAATTTATAATACACGACTGTCCGTTAGCAGATGTTGACCAAATATCAGCATTAATAGTAGTCCAAGTATTTACAACACCTGCTTTAGGGGCAGTAGATGTAGAAAAAATTTGATACATGGTATTTCTACATAGCAATGTGTCTGATAATATACTTAATATCGGTTTTGCAGGAGTAGGATTTACAGTAACAAGAATATTTTGGGTTGTAATACACCCAAAAGCCTTTAATGTATCAATATAAGTTATAACTTCCTGCAAAACGGTAGTATCTATTAATGTTTCGGTAGGACTGCCAATGCCTGAGGCTGCTAAATTACTTATTCCAAATACAGCTTGTCTGCTCCAAGAAAATTGAGTGCCCGGTAAATTAGATGTTGAAGAATACATAAATATATCTCCACTGCATATTGCAGGTGGATTCATATCGCTTGTTAGTGCCGGTTTCGGATTTACAGTTAGTGTAACTTCTTGTATGTTAGTGCATCCATTCGCAGCAATGGTATCTACATAGATTACTGTAACCGGATTTAATGTTGTGTCTTTTAAGTATTCATTTGGGTTCCCTATTCCGGAGGCAGCATCATTTAATATTCCTGTTACTGTATCACGACTCCATGTTATTACTGCACCCACAGTAGCACTTGCAGCAGGATAATTAAAAACAGTACTATCGCATACAAATCCGGGGGTGAGAGTAGTGCTTAGTTTAGGTATCGGATTTACTATCTCTGTTACCATTTCAATATTTACACAACCGGCCGCTTTTAAAGTATCTACATATATAACATTAATTGGGTTTACAGTATTATTTACTAAAATTTCGTTAGGATTATCCATACCATGACCTGCCGGATTACTTATTCCTGTTACCCTTGCCCTACTCCAAGTTATTGTAGTACCTGATACGGTACTTGTAGGAATATAACTAAACAAACTTCCGGAACAAATTGAAGGAGGGCTTAATAAGCTGCTAAGTGCCGGTGTTGTATTTACGGTAATTATGCGTGAAGTTGTAACTGTATTACACCTGTTAGAAAAAGAATAGGTAACCGTATCTATACCGGCAGAAACACCCGTAATAATACTACCTATATTTAGGGCATGTGCGTTACTTAAAGTCCAAATACCACCTACCGGCGTACCTATTAATGTATCTTGCAATCCGGTACAAGCTATTAGAGACCCACTAATTGTATCCGGTGCAAGTATGGGTACTACAACAACAGGTTTATAAATAGCGGCAATACAAAAGCCGGTATTTACAGTATAAATTACAGTATCAATTCCATTTGTAATACCCGTTAAATTACCGGTACTTGTAATAAATGCAAGCCCGTTGCTTAAACTCCAAGTACCGGCAACTATTGTATCTCTATAATTTTCAATAACACCTTGACAAACACTATCCGGACCTATGATAAAGCCTGTAACGGGCAAGGTATCTATATGAACAACTAAAGTAGAATACGTAGTACCACAAAAAGTAGTAACCGTATAGCTAATAGTATCAGTACCCGAAGAAATGCCCGACACTACACCTAAACTAACAGTTGCATTCGCATTACTTTCACTCCAAATACCACCTGTCGCAATATCAGAAAGTGTTATTGTTGTACCCATGCATACATGTGTGGAACCTAAAATTACACCTGCATTAGGTAACGCATTTACAGTAATCGTTTTTGTGGTAGATATTGTACCACAGGTATTTGTTACGGAATAACTTATAGTATCTATACCGGCATACATACCTGTAACTATACCACTGCTTACCTCTGCATTACTGTTAATAGATAGCCAGATACCACCGCTTGCAGATGTAGTATCTATTAAGGAGATAGTAGAACCAACGCAAACCGATGAATCGCCAATTATTGTACCAGCACTAAATAAATTAACCGTAACAACCCTTGTTGCTACATCAGTGCCACAGAAATTTGCATATGTATATTTTATTGTATCTATGCCTGGTGCAATGCCAATTACAACACCACCACTAACAGTTGCTTTCGTATTAGTTGCAGACCAAACACCTCCGGAAGCCCCACCAACATCTGATAGAGTAATTGACAACCCCGAACAAACAGTAGAAGAACCGGAAAGGGAGCCTGCATTTGGTAATGGATTAATTGTAAGTATTTTGGTTGCCGTAAATGTACCGCAAGCGTTTGTTACAGTATAATTTATGGTATCTACCCCTTGAAACATTGCAGTAACTGTACCTGAAACTAAATTTACATTACTGTTTGTTGCACTCCAAATACCCCCACTAACCGTGTCAGTTAATGTAATAACATCACCGATACATAAACCGGAAATACCGTTTATTGTACCGGCAGCAAACGGATTAACCGTTAATACCTTTGTTGCAACTGCTGTACCACAAACATTGGTTACGGTATAAGAAATGGTATCGTTACCACTTATTAATCCGGATACAATACCCGATAATACAGAAGCATTACTATTAGAACTTGTCCAAATACCACCGGCATCACCACCGGCATCAGTTAAAGTAGTAGTACTTGTTACACATACAAAAGATGAACCCATAATAACACCTGCCAAAGGAGGTAAATGTACTGTAACAATATAGGAAGTAGTTGCTGTACCACACATGTTAGTAACCGAATAAGTAATGGTATCAATACCGGCAGTATTGCCAAAAACAACTCCACTGCTTGTTACAGATGCATTTGTATTTGTTGTATTCCAAATACCTGAATTTATTGTATCAGACAGAACAATAGGAGAACCTGTACAAACTATTGAAGCACCGGTAATAACACCTGCAGTAAATGGATTTACTGTAATAATATGTGTAGCCACATTCGTACCACAACTATTAGTAACAGAATACTTTACGGTGTCAATACCCGCACTTACACCATGCACTACCCCACCCGAAACTGTAGCATGGCTATTGGTTATTGTCCAAACACCACCGGTTGAAGTATCGGTTAAAACAATTGTTGAACCAACACAAACACTTGATAGCCCATTGATAACTCCGGAAACAGGTAATGGATTTATGGTGATAATTTTAGAAGCGGAAACAACACCACAGGCATTTGTTACTGTATAATAAATTGTATCTCTGCCTGCAATTACACCTGTAACTATACCCGATGTTATATTTGCATTTGAGTTTATTGCTGTCCAAACGCCCCCCACAGTACCGCCTGTATCGGATAACGAAATGGTTGTACCTACACATAAACCGGAAGCACCTATAATAGTACCCGATGCAATCGTATTAATATTAATTACTTTAGTTGCACTTACTGTGCCACAAGCGTTGGTAACAGAATAAATAACAGTATCGGTACCTACGGCAATACCGTTAACAACACCACCTGAAACGGACGCAAATGAATTGGTTGCACTCCAAAAACCACCTGAAGTAGAATCGGATAATGTAATAGAAGAACCAACACAGACAGCATTACTACCCGTTATAACAGATACACTTGGTGTTGGTGTTACCGTAATTACTTTTGTTGTAGTAAAAGTACCGCATGTATTTATAAGTATATAAGTAAAAGTATCTACCCCCGCAGAAAAACCGGTTACAATACCGGAAGAAATATTAGCAGTTGTATTACTTCTACTCCAAATACCTCCGGTTATTGTATCTGATAAAGAAATAAAGGAACCGATACAAACCCTTGAAGGCCCGGTAATAACACCTGCACTCACAGGATAAATTGTAACTATCTTTGTTGCAACAGCAGTACTGCATGCATTGGTTACCGAATAGGTAATTGTGTCAATACCCGAATACATAGCATATACCAAGCCGCTTGAAACACTACCCGATGTATTACTGCTATGCCATACTCCTGCCGGTGCTACATCTGATAACGTAATGGTAGAACCAACACATATTGTACTTGAACCGGAAATAGTACCTGCATTGGGCAACGGATTTATAGAAATAACATAAGTTGCTACGCTTGTACCGCAGGTATTGCTAACAGTATAATTTACTGTATCTACGCCTAACGAAACACCCGTTATTATACCGCCAACAACAGAAACAGTAGAATTAGTAACACTCCATGTGCCACCCATAGCGGCATCGGTTAATGTTACACTTGCACTTACACAAACATTTGCCGGCCCTGAAATAACCCCTGAATTAGGTATGGCATTTACAGTTACAATATGCATTGCAACCGAAGTAGAGCAACTATTTGTTATTGTATATTTTATGGTATCTATACCCACACTACTACCGGTTAATATACCGGTAGTGCTACCGGTTGTAGCTATTGAACCAAAGGAATTACTACTCCATACACCAACACCGTTAGCAGTAGCATCGGAGATACTAATACTTGCAGAAACACAGACTGATGATGCACAACTGATAGTACCAGCATTCGGTAGTGTATCTACATTTACAATTATT
This sequence comes from uncultured Bacteroidota bacterium, assembly GCA_903929195.1. Classification (GTDB taxonomy): domain Bacteria; phylum Bacteroidota; class Bacteroidia; order Chitinophagales; family Chitinophagaceae; genus CAIYTT01. Next base: position 8,796 of record CAIYTT010000075.1, on the reverse strand, counting down.
TTTGTAATGCCAACATCAAAACCGTCAGAAACCTGAACAATGAATGAGTCTCTACCGTAATAACCTGTAGTAGGAGAATAACTGATACCACTTGGAGTAATTGTGCCTCCGGTAGAGCTTCGTGTATATGTAAAACCACCTAATGAGCCATGCACAGGGAAGGAACTTATTGCCCAAATTTCAGTTTGACTTAAATCTCTGTCGCTGATAGATAAAAATGAATTTATAGAATAAGAACTTGTATTACGACATACATTGATAGTTTGCAATGTGCCATTAACAAAATAAGGCGAGTGATTTGTGTTTACTTTACGGATAACATTGTTACCATAATCCCCGAAAATAAGATTTCCTACAGAATCAAATAAAATACCGGATGGTAAATATATTTTTGCTGCACTGGCAGCACCACCGTCTCCGGAATAACCGGCAATGTTATTGCCAGCAAAAGAAGATATTATACCCGATGCATTTACTTTTCTAACCACACTGTTTTGCCAATCACTTATATATATTTCGCCGGCATTATTTACGGCAACACTGTAAGGTAGCCACAAAGATGCATTCGTAGCCGCTGTACCATCGCCGGCAAAAGTACCTGTACCATTTCCGGCAACTGTGCTTATAATACCTGAAGTATTTATTTTTCTAATTCTATTATTGTATGAGTCCCCAATATATATATTTCCGATTGAATCAATTGTAATTCCATTAGGATAATTTAATTGTGCTGCCGTAGCTTGTCCGCCATCACCACTAAAAGTACCGCCACCTGTACCGGCAACAGTACTTATGATACCTGAGGTATTTACTTTACATATTTTATTATAACCCTGTATAGCTATATAGACATTTCCATAACGGTCTGTTGCAATGCCTCTAGGGTGCGATAAGGTAACCGATGTAGCTGTGCCGGTTAAAGTTGTTCCTGTACCGCCACCTGCAAATGTGCTAATTATACCTGCACTATTTACTTTACGAACTACATTATTATCAAAATCAGATATGTAGATATTCCCGAAAGAATCTGCACAAATACCTGCCGGTGTATTAAATTGTGCGTTTGTTGCCGGTCCACTATCACCACTATAACCAATTGTGCCATTACCGGCAAAAGTAGAAATGATACCTGCACTATTCACTTTCCTAACTACATTATTACTATAATCTACAATATAAAAATTTCCTGTGTTATCGAAAGTAATATCTGCCGGATTGTGCATTGTTGCCGAAAGAGCAGAAAATCCGTCACCGGTATATCCAATTGTATGATTACCTGCAATTGTAGAAATAACACTTATTTGAGAAAAACACGAAGCAGACAATAATAGCAGTGTAGAGCAAACCAACACTTTAATTATGCAAAATTTTGCATTCAAGTATGTCATAATATATTTTAATTCCAATATAATTGCAAAAATAAGATTTATTTTTTTAAAAAGTGTATTTTTAATACATTTTTTAAATTATTAAAACAAAATAATATTGTCTAAGAATTAATGCCAATCATACTTATAAGTAATAAAATACAATTAATTTAAAATAATGCAATCCTTAAAACTATAAATTAAACAATTTGTATATAATTATTTTAAATTAATTCTATTTAAAAAATCCCTTAATGTATCAGTCATAAGTACAATTTTTCTAATTGTATAATCAAAACAAACTAATCCTGTTTTTGCATGTGCTACTTCTATTTCATTACCTGCTTTATGTGTTGTAATTCTATACATTAAACTAAATGACTTTGGATTAATATCATTAGCAAAAATATCAATATTTAGTGTATCACCATAAAAAGACTCTCCTTTATAGGCAATCATAACATCTGCCATTATTAAACTGTTTCCACCTGCATTTAATTCTGTAAATCCATTAGCAGCAAGCATTTGCATTCTTGCTTCATGTATAATACTTAAAATGGCATCATTACCGGTATGCCCTCCATAGTTAATATCACCTATTCTTACAGAAATTTTTGTTGTAAATAGTGGTTTTTCATCAGGAAAAATTAATTTTACACGACTCATATTCAATTTGTATTTTATGAAAATTATTTGTATTGGGCGAAATTACGCAGAACACGCCAAAGAACTTAAAAACGACCTGCCTACTGTACCGGTTATTTTTATGAAACCTAAAAATGCACTTCTATTACCCGATAAACCAATCTATTATCCCGAATTTACTACAGATCTTCAATATGAATGCGAATTGGTAGTAAAGATTACCAAAAACGGTAAATATATAAAGAAAAAATTTGCTAAAAAATACTACGATTATTTATCGTTAGGTATCGATTTTACTGCACGAGATTTACAACGCGAACAACAAAAGAAAGGTCTTCCCTGGGAAATAGCAAAAGCTTTTGACGGCTCTGCTGCCGTGGGTACTTTCTTACAGATAAATGAAAGTATAGATGTAAATAACCTTGCATTTGAACTGAAATTAAACGATAAACTTGTACAAACAGGACATACAAAGGATATGATTTTTTCAATAGACTACATTATTGAATATGTATCGATGTTTTTCACCTTAAATATAGGAGATTTAATTTACACAGGTACTCCCTCAGGTGTAGGTCCTGTTAATCCGGGTGATTTATTGGAGGGTTATATTGCAGGAGAGAAAATTTTATGTGTTGAAGTAAAATAACAATTGACCCTATAAATTAAATGATATATGGATGTAGCAATTGAAACATCGTGGAAACAAGAATTAAAACAAGAATTTGAAAAACCTTATTTTAATACCATTGTTCAATTTCTTAAAGCCGAAAAAGCAGCAGGTAAAACGATTTATCCACCGGGAAAATTAATATTTAATGCTTTTGAACAAACAAGCTTTCAGAATGTAAAGGTTGTTATCATTGGGCAAGACCCATATCATAATTTCGGACAGGCACATGGCTTATGTTTTTCTGTACCCGAAAATATTGCCACTCCTCCTTCTTTAGTAAATATATTTAAAGAAATAAAAAATGACTTAGGCATAGAAATACCTCAAACGGGCAATCTAGAACAATGGGCAAAACAAGGAGTATTACTACTTAATGCCTCACTAACTGTTGAAGAAAACAAACCAATGTCGCACAGCCAATGCGGTTGGCATTTATTTACCGATGTGGTAATCAGCCATATTTCTTCTAATAAAAATGAAGTAGTATTTTTACTTTGGGGCAAGTTTGCACAAAACAAAGAATCTTTAATAGATAAATCAAAACATCATATATTAAAAGCAGCACACCCTTCTCCATTATCAGCATATAATGGTTTTTTTGGCTGCAAACATTTTAGTAAAACAAATACACTGCTTACAGAATCCGGACAAACACCTATAAATTGGGCACTACAAAAATAGTTAGATGCACAAAAGAGGAATTTGTATTTATTGTTAAAATTAATATGGTTTTTATTCTCTTTAATATGTAAAATGCATTAAGGAGCTTATTTTTGATACCTTTGCAAATTCTATACTATTAAGAAATAAAATTAATTTGATGAATCGTATTGCAATATTAGGTTCTACCGGTTCTATTGGTACACAATCATTAGAAGTTATAGCTAATAATCCTCAATTATTTGAAGTAGAAGTATTAAGTGCCAATAGTAATTCTAAATTATTGATAGAACAAGCTAAGCAGTTTAAACCTAATGCTGTTGTAATTGCCGATGAAAGTAAATATAAAGAAGTAAAAGATGCTTTACTTATGTTGCCAATTAAAGTGTTTGCCGGCAATAAAGCATTAGATGAAATTGTAACTTGGGATAATATAGATACTGTTATTGGTGCTATAACCGGTTTTGCAGGTTTAAATTCGGTATTAGCTGCCATATATGCAGGTAAAAGAATTGCTTTAGCAAATAAAGAAACGCTTGTGGTAGCAGGTGAATTAGTAATGCAACTTGCATATGAAAAAAGAGTGCAAATAATACCTGTTGACAGCGAACATTCAGCTATTTTTCAATGCTTATTAGGAGAAGATATTAATAAAGTAGAAAAAATAATACTTACTGCTTCGGGTGGGCCGTTTTTGGGTCGCAAGCCTAATTATTTACAAAATGTAAAAGCATCGCATGCACTACAACACCCTAACTGGAATATGGGTGCTAAAATATCTATAGACAGTGCTTCTTTAATGAACAAAGGACTGGAAATGATTGAGGCAAAATGGCTTTTTGGACTTGAGAACGAACAAATAGATGTAATTATTCATGCACAATCTATTGTGCATTCAATGGTACAATTTAAAGACGGTTCAGTAAAGTCGCAAATGGGCTTACCCGACATGAAATTACCTATTCAATATGCAATGGGTTTCCCTAACAGATTGCAAAATAACTATAAGAGATTAGATTTTAAAGATTATCCTAAATTAACATTTGAGTTTGCAGATTATAAAACGTTTCGTAACTTGGCAATAGCCAAAGATGCTTTATATAAAGGCGGAAATACACCCTGTGTATTAAATGCCGCAAACGAAGTTGTAGTAAATGCTTTCTTACATAATAAAGTAGGCTTCTTGGAAATGAGCGAAATGATTGAAAAAACAATTAATGTAGTTCCCTATATAGAACACCCTACTTTAGATGATTATATACAGACAGACCAAGTAGCAAGGGCTTATACCAATGAGTTTCTTAAAAAAAGTCAGTTATCATCTTATTAATTATATTGCAATAAATTCAACAACCATTTCATACTAAGATTCAAAAAAAACATGCACTTCCTTACTATTTTATTAATGTCAAATGGAGTTTCACAGGTTCTGCAATTATTGGCAGGCTTATCATTATTAGTTGCTCTACACGAATTCGGACATTTTTTCTTTGCTCGTTTATTTAAAACAAGAGTAGAAAAATTTTATTTGTTTTTCGATTTTCTTTTTCCTTTTTCAGGATTACTGAATTTTGCACTTTTTAAGAAAAAAGTGGGTGATACCGAATATGGTATCGGCTGGTTTCCATTAGGTGGATATGTAAAAATTTCGGGTATGGTTGACGAAAGCATGGATAAAGAACAAATGGCGTTGCCTCCCCAGCCTTGGGAATATCGTTCCAAAAAACCTTATCAGCGTTTGTTTATTATGCTTGGTGGTATTATTATGAATGTTTTAGTAGCAGTAGTTATATATATGTTTAATTTCGGCATTTATGGTGACAAATATTTACCAAATGCAAATGCTAAGTATGGTATTACTGTAGATAGTGTAGGTAGAAGTATAGGCTTATTGGATGGCGATTTTATTACTGCCGTTGACAATAAACCCATTACAAGATTTAATGAAATTGTATATAATATTATTTTCCATAAAGACAGCGGTACTATTTCTATAACTCGCCACAGTAAAGACACATTAATATATATACCCAAAGGTACAATTGCAAATATTATTAGTGCCCGTAAAGCAGGTAACAGAGATATTATTCAACCACGGATACCTACAATAGTAGATAGTGTAATTCCTAATTCTATAGCACAAAAAGCACATTTACAAAAAGGAGACAGTATCGTATCGGTTAATGGAAAATCTACGGTATTATTTATTCAATTTGACAGTATTAAAAAAGCACTTTTCGGTACACCAATGAGCATATGCTTCTATAGAAATAATGTTCTTGATTCTATAAATGTAGTGATACCTAAAGACTCTTTATTAGGCTTTAAGCAATTTTTGCCGGAATTAAAAACAGAAAAATTTAACCCGATACAAGCAATAGGAAAAGGTTTTTCGTTTACTTATGACCAATTTCTATCTTATTTGGCTCAGTTTAAACTTTTTGGTAAAGAAGTAAAAGTTAGTGAAAGTTTAGGTGGTTTCGGGTCTATTGCAAAAGGTTATGCTGCTGATTTTAATATACAAGGATTCTTTCTGTTTACTGCATTTTTATCTATAATGCTTGCATTTATGAATCTATTACCTATACCGGGTCTTGATGGCGGTTATGTTATTTTCTTGCTTTTTGAAATGCTTACCGGTAAAAAAGTGAGTGAGAAAGTAATGGAATGGACAACATCAATTGGACTTGTTATATTATTAATTTTAATGGTATATGCAAATGGATTAGATATTTTCAGGCATTTCCACTTAATAAAATAAGAAAGTAGCTACTGTGTAAAAATGCAATTATTTATATATTAAATAATTGCATTTTTATTTTTAAATTAATTCTGTTATACAAAAACTATATACAATTTCTAAAACTATCTTTACCGAAAAAAAATAATTCGTGAAAATTTCAAATATCAATATTTTATTTTTATCATATTTGTTTATATTTGCTGCAAATTCATCAATAGCACAAACAAATATCCAATTACCCGACAGCAGCAAAAAAAATGAGGAACTAAAAAACTATAACTTACATTTTCAATCTACTTATATTTATCAATATCAACCGGCTTTTGGTGCTAAATATAGCGGAGTAAATAGTTTAAAAACAGCAGAAGGTAAAGAGAATTCCATAACCGGTACTATCTATTTTGGAATAAAATTATGGAAAGGTGCAGAAATATATATAAATCCCGAAATTGCAGGCGGTAGTGGTCTTAGTGGTGCTTATGGCTTAGCTGCATCATCTAACGGTGAAACCTTTAGAATTGGAGACCCGGCACCTACCCTTTACTTGGCAAGAGGACTTTTTACACAAACTTTCGCTATTGGTAATCATGAAACTTCATTTGTAGATGAAGGTGTTAATGAGTTAGGTGGAAACAAATATAATAATTTTATCAAGTTTTCGATTGGGAAAATGTCTTTAGGAGATATTTTTGACAATAATGTTTATTCTAATTCACCACGTACTCAATTTTTAAATTGGTGTTTAATGAACAATGGTGCATGGGATTATGCTGCTAATTTACGTGGTTATACTTACGCATTTGCAACCATACTACAACAAGGAAATATGGCATATAAATTTGCATTAGCTACTATGCCTGTTGTTGCAAATGGTTTAGATTTAAATACTAACTTGAACGAAGAATATAGTTTAAATGCAGAGGTAAGTAAGTCTTATTTTGCATGGCATAAAAGAAAAGGGAATATAAGAATATTAGGCTATTATAATAACGGACACATGGGTAATTATAGCCAAGCTATGCAACATATAGACAGTACCGGAATACCTAATATTATAAATACACGACAATATGGTAGAACTAAAATAGGTATAGGCGCCAGTTTCGACCAACAAGTAAGTAATTCTACCGGTATTTTTGCACGTGCAGGTTATAATGACGGCAACAATGAAACATGGGCATTTACTGAGGCAGACAGAACTTTGTCTGTCGGAATAGCTACTAACGGAACATCATGGCATCATAAAGAGGATGTACTTTCTTTGGCTATTGTTACAAACGGGCTTTCTGAGCCACATAGAACCTATTTAGAAAGAGGTGGTTTAGGATTTCAATTAGGGGATAGCAAATTAAATTATGCTAATGAAACAGTAATTGAATTAAACTATAATTTCAAACCTCTTTCCTCCGGTATTTGGTTTACTTACGATTATCAACTAGTACTTAATCCAGGGTATAATGCAGATAGAGGACCTGTAAATGTATTTTCGTTAAGAGTACATGTTGAATTATAAATACATTTCGTAAAATTTCCCATATCAAATGTTTTATTTAATTAGTAATGCTAAATTATCTTATTAATTTTGAGGATACTATTTGTTTGTATATACAACAAATAAGATTTTATAAAAAATGAAAATAAATGCAGATGAATACACGTACAGATAAATTAATGCATTATGCAGCATATATATATATTATTTTACCGTTTCTTATTTTTGCAATAGGTTGGATGAGATGGTATTATGCATTAACAATATCTATAATTGTGGTTACATCCTTTATTTTATCTCTTAAAAATTTAAAAAATTTTATCAGTATAGACCTTAAAAAAAACAAGAATAAAATAATAATTGCGTTAACGGCTATTCTATTATGGGTATTTTTCTCGGGCATTGGTGGTTATAGTTATCAAAATGAAGACCAACATTACCGCAACGCAATACTTAGAGACCTCATTACATTTGATTGGCCGGTAGTTTATCATGTAGATGGCTTAAAAAATGAGAATATAATAAATGGACAAAGTTGTTTAATGGTCTATTATTTAGGTTATTGGCTACCGGCAGCATTAATAGGAAAAGTATTTGGTTGGGTTGCTGCTAATTTCTTTCTTTATATTTGGACAGTAAGTGGTATAATTCTGATATATTACTTTTTTTGTCGAAAATTCAAGAAGTTTTCTTTAAAGCTATTATGGTTATTTATCTTTTTTGGTAATTTATACTATATCGGTTGTTTTTTTTACTACCCTTTTCGTTCTGTTTTAGAAAAAGATTATGTTTTATGGGCAGATGGTCTTACAATTTCAAGTTCTACAACGGGTACACTTTATTGGGTTTTTAACCAATTTGTGCCACCGGTTTTAATAATACTATTGATACTAAACAATATACACAAGAAAAACATACTATTTATTTATACTTTTTGTTTCTTTTTCGGTCCTCTGTCATTTATAGGCTTATTTCCATATATTTTATACATCATAATTCAAGATATTTTTTTTAATGCCGACAACAAAAACAACTTACTTAATAAAATCATCAGTTATATTTCTTTTCAAAATGTAATTGGAGGGCTATTAATTGTTAGTATTACTTTAATATATTTTAGCAGTAATTCGGCAGTAAATCATATTGGCATCTTTCATCCAAAGAGTATTGAATCTTATTTGGAATTTACACTATTATCTTACCTTCTTTTATATCC
>CAIYTT010000074.1 GCA_903929195.1 uncultured Bacteroidota bacterium | reverse complement strand
GGTAGAGGAATATACATTGCAGACCCTGCGATATGCGATGCCGTATTTATTTGGCTGGTAGCAGAGGGTGAAACTGTATGGTTAGGCTTAACGAGTGAGATAGGTACAACCGGCTATACGAATCCTTTGTGGTTGTATCTAAATACAGAAGTAAGTGCGGCTGCAACTAATTTTATAGTAATGATACCAAGTACCATAAGCTACGATACCTATAGAATGAATGCACTGATTGACAAATACAGGCTGGTATCAAAGAATAATTATTTGTTATTGAGCTATTGATTTTTAAGGTAACTATTTTTAAACATACTAATTACATACTATGAAAATGATTGATTTTACCCAAGCGGGTGGATTTCCTTTAACGCAAGATGAATTAAATTACTTACAATCTGCCTATACCGAGTGTATAAATGCTGTAGCATTAATGGGTGGTAGCAGTTCTATACCATACAAGATTAGCGGTATGATTATTACGCACCCCACAACGGGTACGTATGATGTTACTGACGGATGGTTTTTCTATAACAATGAACTAATACGATTTGTGGCATCGGGCATAACGGGTATGCTTAGCGGTAACGATGCGTTTGTAGTTATTAATAGCATTGGCACTACACTTACCTATAATAACGGTAGCACACCAACTGTAATACTCGATAAAACAGCAAGCTTACATGCATTGCCGATTGCTACGGCTACCGATACCTCTCATTTTCTTTTGAGTGCATTGCTACCTTTTCAATTAGGTTTCGGACTTGCAGGGCGAGAAACGGGTTGGAACGTGCTTACTGTAGCCACAGATGTAACCGTGGGTGGTGTAAGCGGAACACTCTATTATAAAAAGAATTGGCTTAACAATACCTTGCACCTAAGAGGGCAACTGGGTGCAGATAATGCTCAAAACTTTTCGGCTTCGCCATTTTCTGCTTTTTATAGCATGGGTACATTGCCGGCAGCCTATTTGCCTGCCAACACAGCAATGTTTACAGCTAATTACTTTTTGTCGTCTCAAATAAAAGACGATTTGGGTGTGGCATGGATTAAGCAACTAAATTGCACAATAAACACCACCGGACAAATAGAAATAAACTGGATAAAACCGGATATTACTGTAGCGGGTTACCTGATAGGTTTGAATGTTATTGTGCCGTTAGATTAAGTTGTACAAGGGTCGTCATGGAGAAATGGCGACCCTTTTTTTGGGGGGTAATGGTTGCATTCGAGTTGATTTTTTTTTGAAAACACCAACAAAGGGGCCTAAATACAATTCAAAAGGTTACGAGCGTTGCAAACGCTCCATTAAAACATCCGCTTTGCAAAAGCGGACGAGTGAGGGATACGTTTTGTTTTAAGATTTTATCTCCTGTTATCTTTATAGATACTATTGTTTCAATAATTGCGTTATTTTTAACTAATATGTTATGGTTTCTAAGAAAGTTGCTTTTATTAGGCTTAATTCTGTTGTGTGATTTTTGTGTATTTGGGCAATATCAACTGTTTGATATGCCGGTTTCAATTTGCTACGGGAAAGTGGTGATTTTTCCCGAGGATCAAAAAGCTTTGGTACGAAATGCCGGAATAAAACTGGTAACTATAAGGGAGCTTACTATGTATAAAAATCGTGTTGATACCTCGTATCCTCAATACACTATTGGTTGTGCAAAAAATGGCGAAACACACCTGATTGATGAAAACTTTTCGATGGCAATGTTTAGCCGGATTGTTTACGACATAGATACTAATATTATTGCTATAGAAACAAGCAAAAGTCAGGATATTGGTTGTAGCCAAGGGGGACATACCATTGTTTTAGAGCATTTTTATGTTCGTAATATTTATGAACATAATCAATTAAAGCATTCTTTCACAAAGCGGTCTTTGATTCGGCCAAATGTTGTCATGGATACAGATCAGAATGAGGTGCTTATTAAAAACTATTTTTATAATTCAAATGGGCATTTATCAAGGGAAACGAAAAGGGTAGCTAACACACAGGTACTAACTGCCAAGAATGAGGAAGTAATTCAATATGTTTATGATTCAAAAGGAAGGCTGAGCCAATCAGTGAGCCTGAATAATGTAGATACAATGGCTTTTGCCGATATCATAAATACAATACCTACCGACTTAGCTGCTTTAGTTGTACGCCAGTTACCTGATTGGCACGATTCATTAGTGGCACGGGATTTTCACCAAATTATTGAGGATACTTCTGAGGAATCAGAGAGTTTGCTGGATGCGGCAATAGCCAAAAGAGATAGTAGTGATAAAGAAAAATTGGGTTGGTATCGGAAGATGGTAAAGGGCAGTACATCGTATTCGTATAACAAGAAGGGACTACCGGTAAAACGAGTAGTGATTGCCAATGAATATCGCCTGCAACATGCTGTAATTGATACATTTATTTATGACAAGCAAAATAGGCTAATAAGTTGGAATGCGACCGATTATTATGGCGAGCAGCGCGAATGGCAATTTATTTATGATGAGCAAGGTAGAGTGTGCCGTTGCAATTATTGTTTTTACAGGGTTGGTAATACCAAATCATTATTGCCCGATAGCACACAAATTGGGCGTAAAAGCTATGTTTTAACTTACACGAGAAATAATTTGTTTAATACGATTAAACTTATTAAACAAAATGTTAGCGATACATCTGAATATAATTTTGTTGTGAGCTATGAAAAATATTTATAATTTAATAAATGCAGTTAACCTTAGTTGTAATGGTCTTGATCTCAACGCATTTCCTTTTTATATTCATTTTATACACAAAAGCGAAATATAATGCAACAAAAAGAGGGTAAATGCAGTCTAAAAGGTTACGAGCGTTGCAAATTATCAATTAAAACATCCGCTTTGCAAAAACGGACAAGTGAGGGGAGCAGTTTACATGTCTTGAATTGAGATAGTTATTAAATTTATTAAACTATCTAGGTGCTTATCGTTTGTGTAAAGGCGATGACTACCTTGGAGACCTTGGCTGAACACAATTCCGATACCCGGAACAAAAAAAATATTCTCCGCATCATCATATACCTCATCATTGCTATGAAAAAATTTCATTATTCTGAAACATTTCTTGCCAATAGTGACTATCGTATCGTAAACTATTCCCATTTTATCTCCGTCTAATCCGCCTAGTTGGCATGCACTTATAGGAACTTTTAGATTAAATTGATAGGACATTGGAGGTGGTGGAACAGCCTTTTTAAGGTCATATTTTAACAGGCAATCAAGAAAAATCGAATCATTTCTTTCAACCAAATTTTGACGAAAATATATAGTGTCTGGTTTTAGTCTGATTGTTCCAGCCCAGTAATAATATAAATAGTTTGGCTCTTTTTTTGTTTTGCAACCATTTATCAAAACAATCAATATTCCTATTATAGCAAGTGGTCTATTCATAAAACGAATTTAGAATAAAAAATTTAAAATTGTTGTTATTTATTGATATGAAGACTAAATTAACTAATATGGATAAGCACTATTTAATGGATTTATCCCCACTGGTGGAACATGTTTTATAAATGGTATCTTTGTGGTCAATAGTTTTAAAACGTTGCTAATCAAAGTTAGAATGCATTCTGATTTAATGATACTAAATGATATTGCAATTTCGTTTTAAACTTATTGTTGTAATACAAAATGGTTTTATGCAATTTAAAAATAGATTACTACAAGGGTGTTCCATCTTAACTAGGTTGATGGCTATTCTTTTAGTGGTTTCAATGACGAGTAACCAATTATATGCACGCATAAAAACCATTCATGCCCTTGATTCTACTAAAAACATAATCAAAACAGCTAACGAGGATACAGCCAAAATAAATCTTTACCTCGATATATCTAATTATTGCTACAATAATTATACCGATTATGATACCGGGTTGCTATATGGAAAAAAGGCTGTAGCCCTTGCAGAAAAACTACATTATGAACACGGAGAAGCTTATGCATATACATCGCTAGGTGGTAATTGTTTTGGACAGAGAAATTTCCAAAAAAGTCTTGAATATTATAAAAAAGCATTGCAAATATACCAAAGGTTAAATAGTGCCAAAGATATTGCCGACTGTTATCAAGACCTTGGCCATGCCTATGGTTCGTTAAATGATTTTAAAAATGCATTAATTGTGTCGCAACAAGCTATTGCTATTTATTTAAATATAAAAGACATAAACAGTACTGCTACTATGCATAGCAATATTGCTTATATATATATGAATATAAAACAATACGACAGTGCGATATATTGCTACAGCAAAGCCTTAGAAATAGCTAAGTTTCTAAACGACAGTACTTTGATTCCATTGGTTTTAAATAATATGGGTGAAACACATATGAAATCAGGACAATACCACCAAGCATTAGAATCTTACTTAAATGCAAAAACAAGTATTCAAGTTGACGTGCATGGATTTAATGCCACTATGAATGGTAACATAGGTGAGGCCTACCTTGCAATAGCCAAATATGCTGTTAAAGATAATAAACACGATGGGCTGATAATGCCCACGAAAACTGAAAATATAAAGAAAGCCATTTATTACTTAAAAAAAGGAATAGAAGGATGCATTGAAGAAGGCGACCTGACCGGCGCAATAGAATTTAGCGGCTATATATCTGAAGCTTGCAAGTTGACCGGTGACTATAAACAAGCCTTGGATAATTATAGGGAGTATGCCACTTTACTGGATTCGGTGGTAAAAACCGGGAATAAAATAGCCATTGCCAACATTGAGGAGATGCACAAAGATGAATTGGCATTAAAAAACATGGACATCCAAATGAAGGAATCAGAGATAACAATGGATAAATTAGAGCTGGCCACAAAAAGGAAACAGGTTGTCTTTTTTTTAATAGGTTCTTTTCTATTGCTCACAGTTGTAGGGTTGGTTATTAGGAACAACAAAGTTCAAAAACATTCAAATGGGCTTTTAAGACAAGAAAAACAAAAATCGGAAGATTTGTTGCTAAACATATTGCCTGTGGGTGTTGCCGAAGAGCTAAAACAAAAAGGTAAAGCAGATGCCAAGTTGTTTGATAATGTTACCGTGATGTTTACAGATTTCAAAGGTTTTACGACATTAGCCGAAAAAATGAGCCCCCAGCAATTGGTAAACGAACTAGACACCTGCTTTAAAGCCTTTGATGGCATAATGAACAAATATAAAATTGAGAAGATAAAAACGGTGGGAGATGCCTATATGGCTGTTGCCGGCTTACCAATTCCCGTTGAAGACCACGCTTTACGGGTGATAAATGCTGCAAAGGAAATACTGGATTTTATGAAAGAACGTAAGGCTAAATTAGGGGATATGACTTGTGAAATTAGAATCGGTATTCATAGTGGTAGTGTTGTTGCCGGTATAGTTGGGGTTAAGAAATTTGCTTACGACATTTGGGGAGATACCGTTAACACCGCAGCAAGAATGGAACAAAATAGCGAAGCAGGTAAAATAAATATTTCGCAAACCACCTACGACCTTATTAAAAAAGAAATTGCCTGTGTATACAGAGGTAAGATTGAAGCCAAAAACAAAGGAGAAATGAATATGTATTTTGTAAATATATAGTGTGCATTTGCGTTATTTCCGAGTTCTTCTTGGTGTTACAATAGGGCATCAAGAAGTGAGAGCTTTTTGGCATGTAGGGTTAAGAATTAGTTTAAACAAAATATCGCTTTCGTTTTGCTTTATGAAGTAAATGCCTGCGGAAACGAGTTTTATTTTGAATAAAGGTTACTCGCGTTACATCTTGAACATCGTAGGAGAGGTTTATACAAGGTTTGCAAAGAATATTTTGCTTAGTATTATATTACCTAAATTTTTCAGCAGCCCAAAATAAAAAATAGGGCGAAATTAGTATTTAACCTAAACACCTAAATTTAGGTTAAGCATAAATAGTACATTTGTAATGCTAAACAAAATTAGGAACTACAATATCTAACATAAATAAATTTTGTTATGTTTATATTAGTGCCATGGCTTAAAGTAATACGCTGGCAAAATTTATTAATTATTTTCCTTACTATGTTTTTGGCATGGTGGTGTGTTGTTTTACCACTAGAGTCTATTGATACAGGCAAACCAAACTTATTGTTAAATGCAATAAATTTTATATGTATTTCTGCTTCTACCTTATTAATAGCTGCCGGTGGTTACATAATAAACGATTATTTTGATATTAAAATTGACATCATAAACAGACCCGATAGTGTTATTATCGGCAAACGGATTTCGGTAAAAGCTGCGATAGCCATGCATACTGTTTGTAATATAATTGCCGTGCTATTGGCAGGTTTTGTTGCTTGGCAGGTTCGGCATTTAGAATGGGTATTCTTGCAATTATCGGGTACTCTCTTATTATGGTTTTATTCAACACATTTTAAAAGACAATATATTATAGGTAATGTTGTTGTTGCGTTTGTAACAGCAACTTTATCGGTAATGGTTTTAATAGTATATGAACCGGTATTACAACAACACTTTGCTATGCCTTTAAATGCAGAAAGCATACGCAACCATGCATCTTGCTTGCCGGTATGGGTATTAATTGTATATGCATTTTTTGCCTATATGCTTACCTGGATACGCGAAATTGTAAAAGATATGGAAGATTTTAAAGGCGATGAACAAGAGGGTTGCAAAACAATGCCTGTTATGAAAGGGCTTAAATATTCTATTGTTTTTATACGTATTTTATGTATAGCTACTATCATTACCATTACAATAGCCTCTGTATTTTTAAAAATATATAACTATAATATACTGTATATTTATATGCAGCTATGCATTGTTTTGCCTTTAACTTTATGGACCATCTTTTTTGGATTATTACCACATAAACAAGATTATGGCTTATATAGTAAGAGATTAAAAATAATTATGTTATTAGGCATACTTTCTTTATTAATTTATCATTTTCAATTATTTATAAATGCACAAAGCTAAAATAATACTCGCTTCGCAATCGCCACGCCGCAAACAGTTAATGGAAATGGCAGAGATGGATTTTGAAATAGTAGTTGCCGATGTGGATGAAACCAACCCGCCCGGAATGCCGGGTGCAGAGGTTCCTGAATTTTTGTCTCGTAAAAAAGCAAATGCAGTAGCCCACCTTACAGGTAATGCAATAGTTGTAGCGGCCGATACTGTAGTGCTTTTAGACGAGCATATATTAGGGAAGCCAAAAGATGCAGCCCATGCAATAGCAATTCTAAAACAGTTATCGGGTAGGGTACATATGGTAGTTACCGGTGTATGTATAAAACAAGGTACTAAAGAAATTTGTTTCTCTACTACAACCGAAGTTCATTTTAGAACACTTAGCGATGAACAAATAAATCACTATATAAATAAATATAAACCCTACGACAAAGCAGGTGCTTATGCTATACAAGAATGGATAGGAGTTACAGGTATAGAAAAAATTAATGGTGATTATTATAATGTAATGGGTTTACCCATTGGCGAGCTGATAATTGCATTAAAGGGGTTCGAAATATAAATGCATGCTTCTAATCAGCATCATTTCAATTTAAATTTTTTATTCTTGTTTTTCTTTTTTGGTTTGTGCTGTACTGCGTTTAAATCGGGGGTAGTGCCAAATTGTTGGGGTACAGTTTGTATAGGTACAGCATTGCCCAACAGTTTTTCTATATTTTTGAATTTAAGTTGTTCTTTTTCGCTTATAAACGTGTAGGCAGTCCCTTTTGTTGCCGCTCTGGCTGTTCTGCCTATACGGTGTACATAGTCTTCGCCATCGTGTGGCACATCAAAATTAATTACCAAATCTATATCTTCTATATCTATTCCCCTGCTTAATATGTCTGTAGCAACTACTATTTTAAGTTTTTTATTTTTAAAATCTAAAAGTACCTGTTCTCGTTTTGCCTGCTCCAAATCAGATTGTATTTGATCTACCGAAAAACCTGCTTTTTTTAATTCTTCACATAAGTTTTTCACACTTATTTTGCTGCCACAGAAAATTAAAACGCTATCAAATTGTTTTTGAGTTAATACATATTTTACTAAAGGTACTTTTTGGGCATCAAACACATAAAAAGCACCTTGTGCTATTTGTTCAGGTGGCTTCGATATAGCAATATTTACCTCAATAGGTTGATGTAGAATGGTGTTAGCTAATTTTCTTATTCCTTGCGGCATAGTTGCCGAAAACATAAGATTTTGCCTATGCTTGGGCATATAAGACAATATTTTAATAATGTCTTCATAAAAGCCCATGTCAAGCATTCTGTCAGCCTCATCAAGCACTAAATATTTTACTGCATCTAATTTTACGTAACCCATATTTAAATGAGCTATCATTCTGCCGGGTGTACATATTACTACGTCCACACCGGCTTGTAAGGCTTTTTTTTCGGTAGCAAACAATTCGCCACCCCCACCGCCATATACTGCAATAGAACAAATAGAAGTATAATAAGCAATACCTTCAAATGTTTGGGATATTTGGAGTGCCAGTTCTCTGGTAGGCACAATTATTACAGCATTAATTTTATGACTATCATGCGGTTTAGAGAGTAGATTATGGATTATAGGCAATAAGAAAGCTGCAGTTTTGCCGGTTCCGGTTTGTGCGGCTGCAATAACATCTTTGCCTGCAATTATAGAAGGTATTACCTGTTCTTGCACAGGTGTAGCAGTAGCATAATTCATATCTTCTATGCCGTCAAGTAATTCATCGTAGAAACCGAATTCAGTAAATTTCAAAATAAGCCTATTTACTTTTAATTGTAATACAGTAAAGATACTATATAAAATGATAAATCGTGAATTAAGGTCATTTTATAATCATTTGAACATATTGCTGCAAATTACATTAATAAAATAAACCTACAAAAGTGTGTATATAGCTGGGATATGGTTAAAGTATTTATTGAAAAATGGGAAGATTTAAAAGCACTTTTAAGTGTTGGCACAAAACCTACAGCTTTTATTCCCAAAAAACAGGTAAAATAAAACAAATGGAAATGTGAAATAATATTTTCTTTGATTTCAAAAATAGGTACAATACCCCACCTCAAACCTTCTTCTTCCTTATTTTTAATATAAGATACAGCATTGCGAATGAATAGATAACTACCAAAGCAAATAGTAGATACGGATTGATATCTTGTAAAAAATAGACTAAAGAAAGCAAAAAAACATTATCCATAAATAATATAAATACCGCTTGGGCATGCGTAAAACCACTATCCAGCAAATAATAATGAAAGTGACTTCTATCTGCTTTTAGTGGCGATATACCTTTAGACATGCGTAGAGCAAAAACCCTTAATGCATCAAAAACAGGTAATGCTATAAGTGCAAAAAGTATTAAAACAGCACCCAATGGCGGATGCAAAACTCTAACAATTGATGTATATTTTTCTGCTTCAGGGTATGCTAAAAGAAGTATAAGCGAAAAAATAAATATATTAAAACCTAATAACATAGAACCGGTATCACCCATGTATATCTTTGCGGGCGATTTATTATAAAATAATAATCCCAAAGTAGCCCCGGCAATGCAAAATTGTAAAATGCCTAAATAGGGTTCGTTCATAATTGCAAATAATACACCTAATACAGAGGTATATAAAATGGCTATAACACAGGCTAAGCCATCTATACCATCAATAAAATTAAATACATTAATAAAAAAAGTGCATAAGAATGTAGTAATACCGATACTTAACCAATAAGGAAGTACATCTATACCCAAAAATCCGTAGAGAGAGAAAATACGGATGTCGCCAAAATAAATAATTATAAATGAAGCTATTAACTGTGCAATCAGTTTTTTAAGAGGACTAAGGTTTTTTATATCATCATAGATACCGGTAAAAAATAATATTGCCGATGCTACCGGTAGATAATTTAAATAATGCGGTTGTAAGAATATAAATAGCATTAAAAAAACCAAGTAACCGGCAAAAATTCCGATACCTCCTAAACTCGGTATCTGTGAGCCATGAAACTTGCGTACATCATCGGGCTTGTCGTAAATTTTGTTTTTTGCGGCTAAAAAAATAATGCGTTTTACTATAAACAAACTTATAATGCACGACACTATTGCAGATAGCAGGTAATAAATGTATGCAGGTAAGTTTAGTATCATTTTCCTTTTTAACGTTTATAGATTTCTTTTATTTTCTTTACTAAAAATTATGCTTACTTACTTTGCTGCATAAACTGTTTGGTAAACAAATACAAATTGAAATCTTTATATTTTATTGCAACATCCATCTCCCTTATCAAGCTTCTTTTATTTATGTTTTTCATTCTTTCTGCCTGTATTAGTTGCCAGCTTTTTTCTACAAGTAAGTGTATCCTTTTTTCCGGCATATCTTTATGCGTATCTAAATAGATATTTATAGCATTGGCAAGTTCTGCAACACCGTCTTTTTGCGTTGCTACCGTTTTTAATACCGGTGTTTCTTGCATTCCATTTGCTTTTTCGTGGGTCATCATTCGCAAATTATGATATAGGCTTTGTGCATCAGACCTATCTGCTTTATTAACCACAAAAATATCTGCAATTTCCATAATGCCCGATTTTAGTGTTTGCACCTCATCACCGGCTTCGGGTACTAATGTAACAATAGTACAGTCTGCAAGCCCGGCAATTTCTACCTCGCTTTGCCCAACACCTACTGTTTCTACCACAACATAATCAAATTTTGCTTCTTTAGCCAAGTCAGTTATTTCAATAATTTTAGCACTAAGTCCGCCTAAAGCCCCTCTTGATGCAAGCGAACGGATATAAATATTAGGATTTGTATAGTACTCATTCATTCTTATTCTGTCGCCAAGCAATGCACCATAATTAAAAGGCGAAGAAGGGTCAACGGCTATCACTGCTATTTTTTTATTTTCTTGAAGCCAATAATTAAGTAGGCTGCTTACAAGTGTGCTTTTACCTGCACCGGGTGGGCCTGTAATACCTATTACTTTTGTAGTATCGGTATTGCAGAGCGAATAGAGTAACAGTTCGTAACCGGGTAATTCATTTTCTAACAAGGTAATACCTCGTGCCAAGGCACTAAAATTGCCTTGTTGTATTTGTTCATGTAGTAATTTTATCTTGTTTTGCACTAAATATAAATTCTAAACGTTAGTAACACTGTGATAGAAATTGAAGACAAAAATAGGTTTCTAATTAATAAAATCATCAACAAATCTAATAGTGCATTATTATGCCTTGTTGGTATGATTGCCGGTTTCTTGTGTTCGCGCGTATTATGCTCTATTTCAACCTTTTTATTTGGTATAAGTATGCTTTGGGGTATTAACCCAAAACTCTGGTTTAAAAATAAATGGTGGTTATTGGGTTTGGCTTGGGTGGTCTTTTATGCTTTATCTTATTTTAATAGTAGCAACAAAGCATTATGGGGTATAGCGTTACAAATAAAATTACCCTTCTTGCTTTTGCCATTGGCATTTTCATATATGCCGGCTTTTTCATTACAGCAAATACGCATATTAACAATATCGATAGGTGTATTGTTAGTAGCAGGTGCTTGTTATAGTGTTTCTTTTTTAATAACAGACTATTATTATATAATGACCGAATATAGAGTGTCGCACTTATTACCTACGCCTGCCCGTGGCGACCATATCCGGTTTAGCTTAGCAATAGTACTATATATTATATGGGCCATTTCTGTATTTAAATTACTGGCAAATAAATATTTACAAATAATAGTAGGTGTTTGTATTACATTGCTATTTGTATATATACATATTTTAGCTGCAAAAAGTGGTTTAGTATCTCTATATGTTTTCGTAATAATTTATAGTATCTACCTTATTTTTACACAGAAGCGTATTATTGGTTTAATAATTGTATTATCAGTACCTATTATCATCTATCTATCCATTAATTTTATTCCTACACTTAGTAAGCGTTTTAATTATATAGCCTATACATTCGAGATGTTTCAAAAAGGGGATAAAAGTGGTGATTATGGCGATATAGGCAGGCTCTACTCTTATAAAATAGCTAGGAGAATAATTAAACAACATCCTATTTTTGGCGTAGGTACGGGCAATATGCTTAGTGAAATGAGCCTGATTTATGAAAAAGAATATACCGAAATACCTAAAGAAAACAGATTATTACCACACAATCAATTTTTAATAGTTGCATTAGGTTGTGGTTTGCCGGCAATGGTTTTATTTATTACTTGGTTTTTTTATCCCTTACTTCAACTTCGCAAAAACAAAGAAAGTTTTTATTTCTTTATAGTCTGGTTTTTATTATTTATTCAGCTTATGATAGAACCGGCATTAGAAATACAATATGGTGTATTGGTATTTCTATTTTTCTTACTTCTACAAAAACAACTTTTAGCAAAATAGAGTTTGTATGTAATTGATATTATATGTTTTTGCAGGTTGTTGTTAGCCCACCACTGGTTGAAGTCTTTATTCTATTGGGCAAAGAAATTTGCACTTTCATTTAGTATTGTCAAGTGTACTGGAACTATGACGACAAAAAAGCAGACAGCGACAAAGTAGAGACAGAGGTAACGGAAACTAAAAAAGGTACCATCTTACGCTACTATTCTGTGTACAACATTGCCCAATGTGCCGGCATTGTATCAGAATTGGTTCCTGATATGCTGGCAAGAACTACCGAACCTATCCAACTCGTCCTCGTTTGCAACGAGGATGCTATGGATAGGCGTTTGTAACTCCCTGCCATGCTGCAAAATTAATTATTTTTATCAGATAAAGATAGACGGGCGTTAAAAACGCCAATCCTAATTATCCTCGTTGCAAACGAGGACAAGTGAGGATTATGAAGGAAGAAAGGGATTGGTAGAAGTAAGTATGGAAAGGTGATGTACGGGCGTTACAAACGCCTATCCGTAGCATCCTCATTGCAAACCTACCGTGTACCCACATGTAAACTGCTCCACATATGGCCTTGCCACATGGTAGCAAAAGGGTTGTAGAAATAGCAATTGCAAATAATATAATGCCTCGAAGAGACTATCCTTAGGTATAATTCGATGTATCGCATGCAAAGTATTGTATGTTTGCTTTAAGAATTTTGCTAGCAAATATTACATTGTTGCAATATGATATTGCCTTAAAAAGATGTGGGTACACGGTAGATTGCAAACGAGGACAAGTTGGGGCAAAATAAGATTGATATTGGCTTACCTAAATATACTAAGAAACAATTATTTAATAACTTTATAAAGAGTGGTTTTCAATGGCCAAGTTTAAAATGATTTTTATTTGTTGTGTTTCGATTTGTTTATTATTTCAATGCACAAGAAAAGAAGAAAAATATGTACGCTTTTGGAATAAAACCGGAAGGCATGGTGACGATTCTATTTCAGATATGACTGGTAACCTTTTTTATGATTTTACGATAAAAAAGTCGCTTTTTACTGAAGCTGTTTTTGATACGCTATATAGTAGTAAGGAATATAGCATTGTAACAATAAATAAAACATCCTATTATGTATTTAAAAGAGATGAATTTTTTAAACATAAAAAATATAAAAGTTTGAAAATTGACGTAATGTCAGAGTCAGATTCAAATGGATGTAGGGTTCCTATTAGGGGTTATTATGTCATGCAACATTATGGTATAATCACAATATTTCAGAAAAAAGAAACTTATGATTTGCGAATGATAGTTCATAATGGCGATACAATAAATGTTAAAAATTTTTTTCCTTAATGATATGGTCTAAGATTGCTTCCCTCTTTATCTGATAAAAATAATTAATTTTGCAGCATGGCAGGGGATCGTTATTTTATTAAAGACCAACAAGCAATCCCTCACTTGTCCTCGTTTACAACGAGGATAATTAGGAGTTTGGTAGAAGTAAGTATAGAAAGGTGATGTACGGGCGTTACAAACGCCTATCCATAGCATCTTCGTTGCAAACGAGGACGAGTTGGGATTCCTTCAGGACCTTCTTTATTAAATAATAATATTCCAATACAACCATTTTGGTATAAACATTAATCATGAAAAAAATATTTTGTATTTATTTTTTATTACTAATATCATGTAGTTCTAACTTTAAAAGAATTAAATATTCGCATTTTGCTTCAGAAAATAACAAACAATATTCTGAAAAGTATTCATTTCGTTTACCCAAAGGATTTATACTAAAGAGATTATATGCTGGAGGAGAAGTAGGGAAATCTGATACTTATATTTATCCAGACTCCGCTATTTTCTATGTAACGGATTTTGGAGGTAGTTTGAATGATACTAATATAAACTATAACAACTATGAATGGAAAAAATTTGATTACTTTCAAATTAAAAAATTTTCAGAAAAAGGAGCCTTAGATATTAATGGTAATGAAAAAAATAAATTTTTTTGGAGAGAAATAATTTTTTATGACTTATGCATTGGTTATGTTAATGCAAGTGAGGAAAAGAAATTAGTTTTTGATAAAGTAATAAATTCTTTTAAACCGAGAATTTATTATAATTTAGAGGATAGCATAAATAGATAAATTACATACAATGATGTTTTTAAATAATAGAGGACATATGTGAGGAACATTACAACAATGCGTAGAACAAAAATAGTATTTTTAATAATTACCCTCACTTGTCCTCACTTGTCCTCGTTTACAACGAGGATAATTAGGAGTTTGGTAGAAGTAAATATAGAGAGGTGATGTATGGGCGTTACAAACGCCTATCCGTAGCATCCTCGTTGTAAACCTACCGTGTACCCACATCTTTTTTATAGCTTTGCATAAATATGGATTTGAATATAAATTTATTTAAACCTGATTTTTCAAACAGATTTAATGATAAGCGACTAGAGAAAAGGGGATTACAGATTGTTGAACTGCTAACTATGAATGCAAATGTAAGTATTAGACGCATTTCGCCTGATATTAGAACGCAAAAAGCAGTTTATCGTTTTTTAAATAACGAAAAGGTAAAGGAAGATGGTTTGATTGAAGAGTTATGTAGTCGTTCTGCAAAAAATTGTCATCAGAGACATGTTTTATGTATTCAGGATACTACTGAAATGAATTATTATTCACAAAGGCATCGAATAAAAGACGAAACAGGATTAGGTAGGCTTGACTGTGCCAAGGCGGCTTTGGGGTTCAAAATGCATAGTACGCTAATAATAGATGCTAACAATAGCGATATATTAGGCTTTTCCAATTTGCAGTTATGGCATCGTCCATTAGAGATGCCTAATCGAAAGGAACGGCATTACCAGTCCCCAACTCGTCCTCGTTTGCAACGAGGATGCTATGGATAGGCGTTTGTAACGCCCGCACATCACCTTTCTATACTTACTTCTACCAAACCCTTTCTTCCTTCATAATCACCGGCACTACTAAATAAATAGTCGCTTGCGTTGAATACAATCATCTGTCTAACCGGATTTTGATGGGTATATTCTATTCTTTGTAAAAACCAATCTTTCCGCCCTTCTAAATCAATAGCATGATTGCTATCCTGCCATAGTTTATAATTTTCTGCCCTACCATTCTTTTTTGCTTCAAAATGTAATTTCTGCAATATCCATTCTTGCCTGCTTTCTGCAATATCCTGAATTGTTTTTACTATTTTTTTAGAAGTAAATTTTTTAAAATCTCGCATAAAATCAGAAATTAAAAAAGGTGGATTCGTTCGTACAACCAAATGTAAATGATTACTCATTAGTACCCATGCAAAACATTCTAATCCTTTTTCTTTAATACAATAGTTTAGAGAATCTGTAATAATATATTTATAATCTTTGCGAGTAAATATATCTATCCAATCTACAATAGTAAATGTGAGAAAATAGACTGCTTGTTGGTCTTTAATAAAATAACGATCCCCTGCCATGCTGCAAAATTAATTATTTTTATCAGATAAAGATAGACAGGCGTTAAAAACGCCAATCCTAATTATCCTCGTTGCAAACGAAGACAAGTGAGGGCTGGTTGTTGTTGCTTCGGTTTTAAGGCTTTTCAGCCTTTGTTGGTGTTTTCACCAACAAATATACGATAACATTATTTGTAGGTAAAACCCACTCTAGTCGAAGCGTCTCCCTTAGAACAGTTGGGGAGTTAGGGATTATTCTTACTTCTTGATGCCCTATCAGACCAACAAGAAGAACTCAGGGCATTGATAAGAACTCTCCTGTTCTATCTTTTTGGACATACTAAACAATAGCATAAATTGTGACGAGTAAGGGGTGGAATATCGAACCGCGAAGCTATGGCAAATTATTTTTCCTATTCTTCTCCTGAATAAGTGAACCAATCCTCATCTTCTTTAATCAATTCCGGGTTAGGTGGGATTTTTGTCGCGTTTTTTGAATAATACTAGAATACAATACTTTTGCAGTATGTACAAATTAGATTCTTTTGCATTAAAAATAATAGCAGTATTTATATTACTGTTTAATTCTACGTTACTCCCTGCACAACATTATATTGCAACAACAAAAGGGACTGAAGTAAAATTTAGTTTTAAGAATAAGAATAATGCGGCAGAAAACATAAAATGTACTATAAATGATATAAAAGCAGATTTTAACTTCGACCCATTAAATTTAAGTACATCATCGCTTAATCTAATTTTAAAAACATCAGTTTTACGAACCGGTAAACATGAAAGTGATGTATTATTGAAAGGAGAACACTTTTTTTATTCTTCTAAATACCCTACTATCCAAATTATTTCAACCTCAATAACCAAAGACAGGCCATCTAGTATTGTGTATTCCTTAAAAGGAACTATAAATACAAAAGGAATAACACAGCCTATTAATATTCAATTTACGGCAAGTCCTTTAAATAACGGTTATGTTTTAAGGGGCAGTTTCTCTTTAAAAAGGTCTTTGTTTTTTATAGGTGATGAGGGAGTATATGATGACACGCTATTTTGTTTTTTAGAAATTAAAACAGTTAAAAAATAATATAAAGTTCTTTTACCAATAATCAATACCTAAGTCCATATCATATAAATAGACAGGCATTTTACCTGTATAAATTTTTGCCTTTGTTTTTGGGTCATATACATTCAGGTAAATAAAATTTTCTCCTGTTTCAGGCGTGCTAATGTCTAATTCAATGCTAGAAATAGTTTTATTCTTTGGATTCGTAATTAATGCACGTTTTGCAGTAAGTAAATAGGTAGCAATTGCATTTTGCAACATTATTTGTAGCTCATTGTGGTACAATGTGCGGGCATCGCCTAATAATTCTATTGTATAACTTTTTGTAGTGTCTAATCTGCTCACAGTGCCATAAGTAGAATCACCGGCTTCATTTAATAATTGTAAAGCTCTGTTTATGTCTCTTATGGTAAAAGAAAGGGTATAATTATTGTATAAAATATGTACTTGTGGTTTAGCCCACAGATTTCTTAATTGCACAATATGCTGTGCTTTTAAACTAAATGATAGAAAAAGAACACTAACAAAAATACAGGCTCTTTTCAATTTTATTTATTTTAGTGCCTAAAGTACAAAAAGACGTTTAATTTTATGCAAAAATAAATTCATGAAAAGTTTTGCGAGCGATAATTATGCAGGCGTATTGCCGGAAGTGATGGAAGCATTACATAGTGCCAATATAAACCATGCCCCATCTTATGGCAGTGATGAAATTACGAAACGTACTATTCAGTTATTTAAAGAAACTTTTGATGCCGATGTGGATGTTTACTTCGTATTTAACGGTACTGGTGCCAATATACTAAGTATCAGCAGTGCCACAAGGTCTTATAATTCTGTATTATGTGCCGATACTTCTCATATTTATAATGATGAATCTTCTGCACCCGAAACATTTACAGGCTGTAGATTCTTTCCTTTAGCGGCAAATGAATTCGGCAAGCTGGATGTAACTACTATTTCTGAGAGATTGATTAGAAAAGGAGATGTACATTATTCGCAACCGGGTCTGGTATCTTTAACACAAACCACCGAATACGGTACGCTATATACACCCAACGAAATTATTGAAATTGCAAATCTTACTAAACAAAATGAACTTTATTTACATATTGACGGTTCTCGTTTTTTTAATGCTGCTGCTGCATTAAATTGTAACTTAAAAGATATAAGTACCTTAGCCGGTATTGATATATTATCGCTTGGCGGTACAAAAGCCGGTATGATGTATGGTGAGGCAGTTGTGGTATTTAATAAAGAATTATCTAAAAAAATTGCGTTTCAACAAAAGCAAATTATACAATTAGCATCTAAAACACGATTTATAGCTGCACAGTTTGAAATAATGTTGCAGAATGAATTATGGAGAAAAACTGCCAACCATGCCAATAATATGGCAAAATTATTAGGCGATACCTTAGCTGGCAACCCAAATATAATAATAACAAAACCTATTGAGGCGAATGCAGTTTTTGCTATCATACCCCGAAATTGGTATGAGCCACTAAGAGAACAATTTCCTTTTTATATATGGAAAGACAGTACCCATGAAGTGCGCCTTATGTGTGCTTGGGATACGAAAGAAGAAGAAATTTACGCATTTTCGGAAGCTATTGAGAAGTTACAATAACATTATATTTCATAATATATATAAATTATCAT
>CAIYTT010000073.1 GCA_903929195.1 uncultured Bacteroidota bacterium | reverse complement strand
TGGCAATTATGTTACGGTTGGCAATGGTGTTACGGTTGGCGATTATGTTACGGTTGGCAATGATGTTAATATTTTAGAAAAATTGCCATTTGCATTATTAGCCGGATTAAACGCTTTACCAAACAAAAACGGTATATATACCCTTTACAAAAGAGTAAACAAAATTAAAAAAGGTGTGTATGCTTCAATTTATGATACAAATTTTATTTACGAATTAGGAAAAACAATTAAAGTTAATAATCCAAATGAAGATAAAACTTTATCATGTGCAACAGGCATACACGTTTCAACACCTTTTTATTGGGATAAAGGAGATACTTTAATTGAAGTTGAATTTACTATAGATGATGTAATTACTTGTTTAGAAGGTAAAGTTAGATTAAGACAATGTAAAGTAATTAGGGAAATTGATATTAACAATTTAACTAAATAATAAGGAGGAAAAAAATGAATATATCTACTCTTAGAAGGTACGCCGAAACTACGAATAATATTGAAGTAAAAATACCCAATGGATTAATTGAACATAACGAAGCACCAAGTTTATTATGTGAATGTGGAAAAGAAATAAGTGACAAGACTTCAAATAAATATGGTGGATTATGTGAAAAATGTTATAAGGAGTATTTATGACAAAGAAAGTTAAGATTTTGAAGGGTGCTTACAAGAAATATCTAGTATTGTGTAAAAAAGAAAAGGAAAAACCATTAACATATAACCAATTTCTAATGGAAGTAGCGATAAACGCTATAGAAATTTAAAGGAGGATTTTATGAAACTTATTGTTAGTTACGATTTCCGAAGTGGTGAATTTGAAAACAACGGATATTCAATTTTAAATATTCGTAAAGGTGAGAAACCGGAAGAAGTTATTGAAAATTATTATAGCGATTTTTGGGGAGAAGAACAAACACAACATGAAGGAAATGGCATTTATTCGGGTTGGGGATATTCGGTTTGCATTAAGATTAAAGGTTGGAAATTGTGTAATGATAAAGATTTCAAAGTAATTAGTAAATACTTTTAAAGGAGTAAAAACAGAGGAGAAAAACATGAATAAGTTTAAGCAAGAGTGTATCGCAGTAATAGTTTGGATTTTGGTAATGTTTGCTGGATTTTGTTTCTTTGAATTTAAAGCGCATAGCGCACCATTTAATTATGGTGTTGACACTTATGCAACAGATAGTGGAAGTTTAATTCTTAACAGTTTGGGTGATGAAACATCTTCAAGTACATTAGGCAATCTAGGCACTAATGATTTTATTCAAGAAGCGGCTTTCAAGAATGAATTAAAACTAGACGGCTACACGCAAGCAATTGACGCTAACAATCCTAACGCGCTTGCACAATGTTTTGCACAATATAATCAGACAGTACCTAATGGTGGTATTGGTTATACTGAATTATCTTTTGCCGGATTAAATGGTAATCCTAGAGCGTTTCAAAATGTTTATGTTTTAACATCAGAGTACAATGCACTTTCGGCGCAAGGTCAAGCTAATAATATTGCTACTAACGCACAGAACATAACTACAGAGGTTAGCAGAGCAACCACAGCAGAAACAGGACTACAAAGCAACATGACCACAGAGGCTACTACTCGTGCAAGCGCAGATAATCAATTGCAGAGCAATATCAATGGTGAAACTACTAGAGCAGAAAATAATGAAACAGCAATAAACAACAATAGTATTGCTAGAGATAACATCTTATATCGAGGCATAAGTGATGAGAGTAGTAGAGCATTTAGCGCAGAACAGGGGCTACAACAGCAGATTAATTCACAAGGCGATAAGATTAACAGGTTAGACAAAAGAGTTAATACCCTATACCGTACACAGTATAAGGTAGAATTAAGTGCGAGAATTTATGACGGTAAATACTTTTCTGTTCACCCTTACATTTCAGAAAATTTTACTACAAAATCAATGGATAGTGTTGGAGTGAGAATTGAAGTTAAGATTGGAAAAAGTTTTGAACAAAAACAATTAGAAAAAC
>CAIYTT010000072.1 GCA_903929195.1 uncultured Bacteroidota bacterium | reverse complement strand
TTCATTCTTGTTTCTCAATAATTCTTTTAATTCAATTGAAGGGTTTTTGGTCATGTAAGAGGATACAATTTTATAACCAAGCCATGTACCGATATTTCCCGGTGTTACTCTTTCTGCATCTGAACCCGATTCGATACCTTGTGCAAATGGACCATCGTTGATATATGAAATTCTATCCGGAGTTTCTTTATTGTACAATAAATTTCTTTGAATAAAAAAATTATAAATATTTGATTCGTTTAATTTACACCATTCTAATTGTATTCCTTTAAATCCAAATAAAATAGAGTCCGGTAAATCAGGTAAAACTTTATGTAGAAAATATTGTTCCTTTCCTCGTTGAATCATCATATCAAGTAATGTTCTCTCATCTGTTTTAAATGGATGTATTGTTTTATATAATGTACTGAAAAGTGAAACAGGTATATAATCTTTTTTTAAATGATAGCCCATGTATGACGGTACATTTATTGCTTTATAGGGCGGAAATTGCGGACCGAGAAACATATCCAATCCAATACACAGTGTATTTGTATCAACCGGGAATGATGGCCAATTACTTAACCCCATATTTAAATATATTATTTTAGGAACATTTTTAATTATGCCATAATATATCAGATACCTAAATCCTTGTCTTAGTATTTCATCTGTTTGTTTTGTATTTGGATAGTATTTTTTTATCGTATCTTCTAATTCAACAAAATCTTTATACGTTAAAAAAGAACGTAAGCCAACTCTAATACCATAGGTAGTATCATTGAAATTATTAAATATATTATATGCCATTACCGTATCTAAATAATAATTTAAAAAATATGGATATTTTACTGAAAGCATCTTTAAGCCATCAGCAATATGATTTGTGTCAATTGCATATAAGTCAGTATCAAACCTTACTGTATTTAAAAGAACATCAATTTTAGATACATCGGGAGCTTTATTAGAGTTTGTATTGCAAGAATTTATTATAACACTTATTCCTAAAATAGATATTAATATAATTATATATTTAATGTTTTTTGTTTTCATCTTTAAAAATACTATTGTTTTGGATTTAAAAAGCAAAAATAAATAGGAATGTATAATTATAGCAAGCTTTACGAAAATATAAGTTTTTGCGACATTTTTTATTGCTTTGCTACAGCAATAAAAACCAAAAAAATCTTTTTATCTTTATTGAATACAATAAAATACTAATAAGTCTTTACATCCTTGCTAAAATACATATTTCTTACTGACGAATGTCATTGCTGTATTTTTACTACAGACTTACTTTTGCACTGTTAATCTATTTTTTCACAAACAAAAAGTTATTTATGAAACTAAAAAAATTAGTATTGCTAAGCTCCTTGTTACTGGGGCTTGTGCCACTAAGCAGAGCTCAGATTTCCGGCACACACCACGATTTTAGAAGTGGAGTTGAAGCCGCTTACAACCCAAGTGGTGAAATTTGTATTGTGTGCCACGCACCGCACAATAACGATGCCACACAGGTGCCTTTATGGAACCACGTTACCACCAGT
>CAIYTT010000071.1 GCA_903929195.1 uncultured Bacteroidota bacterium | reverse complement strand
AACGAAAAGAATATGAAGCCTATATTACAGACTGGAGAGATAATTATGGTGTAATAGTTGGTAATTATAATAAAGGAAAATTAGAAGGAAAGATTGAGGGAAAATTAGAAGGGAAATTAGAAGATGTAATAAATATGCATAAGGAGGGTATTCATATTGAAATAATTGCGAGAGTAACCGGTTTAAGTGTTGATAAAATTGAAAGCATAATTGAAAATATTTAGCAATAGCATAGAAAAAACACTTATACAATTGTCCTAAATTTATTATTTATAAAAGCAACTATTTAAACATTATAATTCATCTGCAATTATGCTATAAGATTGGAAACGAGAAAAAATCCCTTATTTTTGTTTCATAAACATACGCTTTATTTATGACCGCATTTAACCGACCTAAAATAAAACCACCTTTAAAAAGTATTGACTATTTATTAGAAATAGTAGCAATAACGGGTGTTGTTTTTATATGGGTTCAATGCCTTTATTATTACAATAATCTGCCTGAAACCATACCCTTACATTTTGATATTACCGGAAAAGTAGATGGCTATGGCACTAAGAATTTATTGTTTATTTCTCCTGTTATTGCAAGTATATTATATTTAGGTTTAGGCTTTCTAAATCGGTTTCCTTGGGTGTTTAATTACCCGGTAATTATTAACGAAAACAATGCCTTAATACAATACGGAATTGCTAACCGTACGTTCAGAATTATTATTTTTGCTATGGTACTTTTACAAAATTGTATTGTTTCGGATACCTACCAGGCAACAAAAAATTCTAATTTCTTATTTGGCCCTTGGGTAATGCTAATAATGGTAGTTGGTGTTTTATTACCAGTTGTTTTTATGATTTTCAAATCTCTTAAAAACAAATAAGCCGACAACTAATTATAGCTTGATTGGTTTGAATTTCGGTTGCATATCGGCTGATTTTCCAGACACGATTTTGCTACACTCTTAGCCATGCTGCAAACTCTCGCCAGACGGATATTCATAGTTTTACAAGAACATATAAATAAAAAGAATTAAAAGATTTTTCATTGTTTTTTTAACAAATATAATTCACTGTTCTATAATTTTACTTTTTCATTGAGTTATAGAAATTACCCCAGCGGTCGAAGTGTCCCGTTTCAACCAGCAGTTAAGATTTATAATTTCAGAAATACTACTTAAATATTTTACAATTAGTAAAATACTTCTTAAATTTGTATAAACTGTATTAGCGATGAATAATATAAGTGAAATTAGAAAAAAGGTAAAAAAAAGTATTGACCATGTAGATGATATTACTGTAAAAATGGTTTATGCATTACTTGAAGTACATGAAAAAGAGATGATTAACGAAGAAGAAGATTTTAACAATGAAATGCAAAAACGCATAGAGGATTATAAAGCCAATAATATAAAGACTTATACACACGAAGAATTAGTAAAATATGTAAGAGCTGCCCATAAAAAACGTCTTGAACTATTAAAATGACATCCTATAAAATAGATTATCATTTTGAAGCATTAAATGATGCTGATGATGCTTATCATTGGTACGAATTACAAAAAGAAGGTTTGGGAGAAGAGTTTTTAGATCATCTTTATAAGAAAATCATACAAATAATGGATAATCCGGAAAACTATTCCGAAAAATCTAAAAAAGGATTCAGAGAGTCAAAAATTGATAAATTTCCTTACCAAATAGTTTATAAATTAATCAAGAACAAGAAGACTATATTTATTTGCTCCATTTATCATTACAAAAGAAATGATATGAAAAAATACCGAAAAAAGTAGGCATTCTTTAGCCCAACAAAACAGATTGAATAAACCCCGTTCTTCCGGATTTTCCGTAGTGAAGCCGGAAGTGAGAATGAACTCACACTGGTCGAATCTCGCTTCGTGCTTATAATTAGAATAGCTCCGCTTGTTTTCGGAAGCGCGAGGCTTCTAAATAAATAGGTGGAGCGGGACGCTTCAATCAGTGGAGAGATTAGCAAGTTCCTTTCTTTTACTTCCATATTCATTACAAAAACTATCTAAGGTTGTATTAACAAGATTTACTAATTCACTAAAATTTTTGAATGAGATCATGACAAAATAATTTTGCAGGTTAATTTATCCTGTCTATCAATTAATGGAACAAGTTTTTCTAAATGCGTTTTCATATTCTATTTCCAAAAGTCTAGTAAGTTCAAAATTGCTTCTTTAAAAATACTTGGGGCTTTAACACCAAGGATTAATTTTCCATTTTCATTTAGTAGAAATCCTACTTCAATTTCAACAATTTTTTCTTCTTTACTTCCGTACAATACTACCGTTCTAACAATCGTAAACTTGGGGTAATGTTTTAGAATGTAATTTTGTTCTATAAATCCATAATTATTAAGTTCATTTATACCGTCTTGTCTAAATGCGTATTTCTTCCCTTCAACATTTATTACTTCAATTCTGCCAAAGTCTATAAGAATTAAATCAGGAATATGTACAATTTGCTCTTTGTCTCCACTTTTATATAAAGCACGGTCTTTATACTTTTGTAATGGTATAGGGTTAGAGAGGAATTAAAAAATGATTGGGAATTATTACATAAAGATTGCCCTCCCGTCGGCATTGAACCATTAACTTAATAAATTATGAAAAACATAATTGCAGCTCAAGCTTAAGAAAATAATATTATAAACATAAAATTTGATGATGGTAAATCTTTTAATGTTCATGTGAACACTTTTATCAAAACCGGTGTATCGAGTGCATTAAAGGATAAACATTTTTTTAATTTAGTGAAAGTTGAAGACGGGTATATAACATGGCCCAACGGGTATGATTTTTGTCCGGATTTTTTATATGAATATGCAAATACACATCATAAGTAAGTAATTCCATAACATTGATGCACGCAGGACTCTTCAACCAGTAAAAAAAGCCACAAAAATACTACTATATCTCACTAAGCCCTTTCATTTTTTTTACTTTGAAAAAAGATTTTTTATAATATCGTTTATTAAAAAACGGTATAAATACATCGGTTTTCATTTTATTTGCGTTAATAAACGAATCAAGCCTTTGAATGTCCCCGGCATGAAACTGATTCCAAGCTTTATATTGTAGTGTGTCTTCTGTTTCGCCAAAAAGTTTTTGGTTATATATATCAAAATAACCATTTGCCGCAAGCATATGCTCATAATCAAATAAGGGAAACGGTGTATAATTGGCCGTATCTAACCACTCTATTAAGAACCTTGTACGGAACATTGTAAGGTTTTCGGTTGTAATGCCATCGCTAAGTACCGGTGTCAATTTTTTTAAAATAGCTGTTACTTTATCTTCAAAAGTTATTGCTTTGCTTTGTGCCTTATTGTAGTTTGGCTCTTTGCTTACGAGTAAGTTTTCGTACAGTTCTTTATATTTTTCAAATATTTCCTTTTTGAGGTCTGTTTTTTGTGTATTCATATCCGCATCAAAATCCAGATTTAGGTACATTTCGGCAAGTAATAAACCCGGTACTACATTGCGGGAATGTAAATAGATTTTTGCTGCATAATAATAATTGCTATAGCAACCTGTATCTTGTTTTATGCCTCGTATATAGGTATTGAGTGCTTTTAGTTTTTTATGTTTATCTTCATAAACCAAACCCTTTATGGTATATAAACCACCGTTAGCATTAGGATAATTTGCGATTCCTTGCTTTATCGTTTTAAAAGATGCATGATATTTTTTAAGGTATAACTGCGAACCGGCAACAATTTCGGGTATTGAAGTTGCTGAATTAAAGGTTGTTAAACGTTCTTGTTGAGATAATTTTTTTAATAGTGGTTTTAATTTTTTTACAGCTTCTTTATAGTCTTTATTCAAAAAATAAATTTCGCCTACTTCTTTTTGCAATACACTATTTGTGGGTTGCAGGGTAGTCATTTGTTTATAAATAAGTAGTGCATCTTTATAATTGCCACGTTTGGCATATTGAATAGCATTTTCATGCATTTGCTCTATTTCAGGCGAAAGTGAAGCATTAGGTTGTGCCTGCACTATAAAAGAAACAGATGCAATAAACCATATACAAAAAACAAATCTTATTATATAAAACAAATTAGTATCGCTTAGAGTTCAAAATTAGTATTTGTAACAATAATATTTCTTAATTTACAGCAAATTATAAACTTAAAAATAAATTTATGAAAATCGGCATACTAACATCCGGCGGCGACAGCCCGGGAATGAATGCAGCTATAAGGGCAGTGGTACGCACCGGTATCTATTATGGTATGGAGATGATGGGTATCAGACGGGGATATCAAGGTATGATAGAGGGTGATATAATACCACTACAAACCACCGATGTATCTGATATTATAAAACGCGGCGGTACCATTCTTAAAACTTCGCGCAGTAAAGAGTTTATGACCGATGCAGGTATGCAAAAAGCCTATAATCAATTAATGCATCATAACATTGAGGGCTTAGTAATGTGTGGCGGAGACGGCACATTTAGAGGTGCTGTTCATTTTTTTGAAAAATATACGATACCTGCTGTGGGCATACCCTGCACAATAGATAAAGATATTATTGGTTCTGATTATACTATAGGTTTTGATACCGCCGTAAACACTGCTGTAGAAGCAATAGATAAAATAAAAGATACGGCCGAGGCACATAACCGTATTTTTATTATTGAGGTAATGGGTAGAGATGCCGGTTATATTGCCTTATATAGTGGCATAGCAAGTGGGGCTGAAGATATACTGATACCGGAGGAGGTAACAGATATAACAGAAGTTATAGATAGAATAGACCGCGATGAACGCAGAAAAAAAACGGTGCATTTAATTGTTGTTGCCGAAGGTGATGACTTTGGAGGGGCAAGAGAGGTATCATCAAAAATAATAGAACAGTTTCCGTTGCTTGATGTTCGTACAAGTGTTTTAGGACATATACAAAGAGGGGGCAACCCTTCTTGTGCCGACAGAATATTGGCTTCAAGATTAGGGCATGCTGCTATTCTAGCTCTTAAAAATGGTAATACGCAGGTAATGGCAGGCATTGTTAATAATGAAGTTGTATATACTCCTTTTAAAAATGTAGTAAAAGGCTGCAACCCCATAAGTAAAGATATGCTTGAATTAATACGTGTTTTAGCAATATAAAAATATTTCGTTTTTTTATAATAGCAGAAGAATTCGTTTTTGTTATGCTAAAACTACAAGCAATAGTTTTCATTACCTGTTATATTCGTTTAACTTCGCAGCATAATAACTAATTTTACACAATGGAATTTAAAATAGAGATAGAAAACACATTAGGCAATCATCTTTTTATTATTAATGATGAAAAAACTTTATCAGAATTACCTAATATAAGCCCGGCAGAAGCTGAGTTTGCAAAATCTGCTTTTGAAAAAGAACACACAATAGCTACGATAAACCAATATAATCAATTTGTAATTATCTATCTATTAAAAGAAAAAAAGAATGCTTGGGAAACCTACGAAGCTTGCAGAAAAGCAGGTGCCGAAATACAAGCTGTATGTAATAAATATAAATTTACAACCCTAAAAATTACTAATTTATCTAACGAACACAAAGCTGCTCTTTTGGTTGCTGAAGGTATTGCATTAGCAAATTATCAATTTTTAAAATACCGTAGTGAGAGTGCAAAATTAACTCATTCATTAAATACTATTTGTTTTGCAAATAATACGGCAACAGATGCAGAGATTGAACAATTGTCTGTAATTACCGATGCCATTTATAAAATGCGTACTTTGGTAAACGAACCGGTAAATTTTTTAACTGCCGAACAGCTATCCGAAGAAATAGAAATGATGGGTAAAGACAGTGGTTTTAAAACAACTGTATTAAATAAATCTAAAATTGAAAAAGAGAAAATGGGCGGTTTGCTGGCTGTTAATAAAGGCAGTATAGACCCACCTACTTTTACAATAATGGAACATAAGCCTAAAAAGCCTATCAATAAAAAACCAATTGTACTTGTAGGTAAAGGTATTGTTTTTGATACCGGTGGCTTGTCTTTAAAGCCCACACTTGCCTCTATGGACAGAATGAAAAGCGATATGAGTGGCGCAGCCTTAGTAAGCAGTGCTATGTATGCAATAAGTAAATTAGACCTGCCATTGCATGTAATAGCCTTAGTGCCTGCAACAGACAATCGCCCGGGCGAAAATGCTTATGCACCCGGTGATGTTATTACAATGTATAGTGGCAAAACAGTAGAAGTATTAAATACCGATGCCGAAGGACGGATGGTGTTAGCTGATGCCTTGCATTATGCCAAAAAATATGACCCGGAATTGGTAGTAGATTTTGCTACATTAACAGGTGCTGCAGCAGCTGCAGTAGGCGAACATGGTATTGTATGTATGGGTACTGCCGATGCAAAAATAAAAAATGAATTTACAGAAAGTGGGCTTAGACAATACGAAAGACTTATTGAATTCCCGTTATGGAACGAATTTGGCGAGCAGATAAAATCGGATATAGCAGATATTAAAAATGTAGGTGGTGCTACCGGTGGTGCTATTACAGCAGGTAAATTCTTAGAGCATTTTATAGATTATCCTTGGATGCATTTTGATATTGCAGGTGTTTCTTTATCAACAGCAAAAAAATCGTATATACCTGCCGGTGGCACAGCTTACGGTTTAAGAATGTTAATAGATTTTTTAATGAATTATAAAAATAATTAAAAATATTATTTTATTATATGGAAATAAATAATGAAAAACCGGTAATAGGTATTACCACCGGCGATTTAAATGGCATAGGTACGGAAGTAATTATAAAAACATTTTCTGATAATAGAATATTAGAACTTTGCACACCCGTAATTTTCGCATCCAATAAGGTTATTAATTATTATAGACGTATTACTGTAAATCATACTTTTAATTTTAATAGCACAAAAGATTTAACCAAATTAAATTTAAAACAAGTTAATATCTTCAATTGTTGGGACGAGGAGGTGCCATTACAACCCGGCATACTTACCGATGTATCAGGTAAATATGCTTTGCGGTCTTTAATGGTAGCTACACAATGCCTTAAAGACGGTCAATTAGATGGCATTGTTACTGCCCCTATACATAAAAGCAATACCAATACTCCCGATTTTCCTTACACCGGACATACCCCCTATTTCAAA
Organism: uncultured Bacteroidota bacterium; assembly: GCA_903929195.1. Lineage (GTDB taxonomy): Bacteria > Bacteroidota > Bacteroidia > Chitinophagales > Chitinophagaceae > CAIYTT01. The sequence continues at coordinate 72,197 of CAIYTT010000071.1, read as the reverse complement.
GAAAAGTTTGGGGCAAAAGAAGTGGTAATGATTCTTTTTAATGATTTTTTGCGGGTAGCTTTAGTTACAGAACATATACCCATTTCTAAAGTTGCAAGTACTATTACCAAAGAATTATTACAGTCTAAATTAGCAGTTTTAAAAGAAACTTTAATAAAAGATTTTGGCATAGATAAACCCAAAATTGCTGTGTTAGGTTTAAATCCGCATGCAAGCGATGATGGGCAAATTGGTAATGAAGAACAAACAATTATAAAACCGGTAATTGAGCAAATGAAGCAAAATGGCAATTTAATATTTGGGCCATTTAGTGCCGATTCGTTTTTTGCCCGTAGTAATTATACTTCTTTCGATGCTATTTTAGCCATGTATCACGACCAGGGTTTAGTTGCCTTTAAAACACTTGCACAGGGCGAAGGTGTTAATTTTACTGCCGGCTTACCTGTAATAAGAACCTCGCCCGACCATGGCACTGCGTTCGATATTGCCGGTAAAAACCTTGCCGAACCATCCTCTTTTAGAGAAGCGGTATTTAAGTGTTTAGATTTAATAAAAAACAGAAAGGAATATGTAGCTAACACAGCAAATCCGTTAAGAAGAGGCAGAATAGAAAAAGAAAAAGACAGTGATGAGGTTATTGCTTAACATAAATAAATTGCATAATAGTAATAATTAAAATAAATTTATTTATTAGCAATTAATAAAGATAAAAAGCTTTGTTTTAAAAAAACAAAGCTTTTTATTAACACGGATTTTCAGTAGAAACCACATAATCGACTTCACGAATTAATTATCAATGGCATATTTGATAAAATCTCAACTGCTTTCAGTAGAAACTCCAATACTCTATACATTGATAATCAATTGATTATAGCATTTTACGAAGCTATTGCAAAATTTGGGTTTAACAATTATAACTAATTAAAAAACGAAATGGCTTAACTTTAGTACAATTTAAATTTGTATGTATAATTATATGTAAATGTTCTCTTAACATATTTATAGAATAAAAGCTATACCACCCCCAATATTAATTCTTACATTTTTTTTAGAAATTATTTTGTATTAACAAATACCTTACCTAATTTTAGAAAAAGTTTGTAGTTTATTATTTTAAAAGTTAAAAATGAAATACTTAATACCCAATATATATATTAATGAATTCCATCCCACCTTAAAGATTGTCAAATACGATTTTTAGAACTTCTACTTGATTATAATTAAATAAGCAGGAGGTTCAAATTAATCACCAATCTTTGTTCAATTAAAAACTAGCCTAAATGAAAAACACCATTCTCTTACTGCTCTTTATACTCTTATATAATAAGGCTTATACGCAAAGCACTAATGATAGTACCCTAAATAGTGAGCAAACTAATGTAATAAAACCTAAATATAAGGATTATGGTAATTCTGTTCAATTTTCTTGGAATAATTTTTATATACCAAATAATAATGAATTTGCTTTTGAACGTTTTCATTATATATATGGTTTTATTGTTTATCCATTACAAATAGGCGTTTATTATGAGCGTAAAACATATAAAAATATTAATATTTCAATTGGATATAATGAATGGAATACGCTATCGTATTTCGAAAATGACTGGGGGGGGCCGCTTAGAATCCGTAACTTTAAAGAACCATTTAAACCGGGATTATTATTGGAACGATCTGGTTATAAAACAATTGATTTTTATACATTTTATAAATATAATCATTTTAAGAAACATAAAATTAATATAGGTATCGGTGCTACTTATACTTATGGACAGAACGATTATATAGATTCTATACATTTAAATAACGGACCGCCTTTTGATGCAATCATATACACAAGCGTAAAAAATGAAAGCTATTATGGTATTTTAGCTGCATTAAATTATAATTACTTATGTTTAAAAAACAGAATGAGTATTGGCTTAGATATAAGATACCGAAAATATTTTAAGCTTATACTTGTTCCTGAACAAATTGATTGGGGTTACCATATTTCGTTTAATTTTTAAAACGACAATTTTTAGTTCATCTTTAAAAACTTAAAAAATGAAAAACAAATTATTAATAATTCTTGCACTAACCCTAAACTGCGGGCTATATGCACAAAACAGCGTTATACAAAGTCATTTAAAAGAAGGTATGTACACCTTTAATGATACGCTTAAAATAATGGAAAATGATTTATTCAATACCTATTTTACCGATTTCGGTTTAACAAAGAAGGATATAATAACACAAATAGCAAGTAGCAACATTGACAGTACAGGTTTTACGAGTAGCAGGTACCAACAATACAACCAAGGATATTTGGTTGAGGGACCAATGATGAATGTAATAAGCAAATTAGGAGTGGTACTATATATAAATGGATTTGTATTACCCAATTTTACACCTGATACATCGAACCACTTAAGTGAAGCGGATGCTTTAAATGCTGCTTTGCAGAATTTCGTTGCACCCAAATATGCTTGGCAAGATAAGGTTTTAGAATCAGTTATTAAATATGTTATTGACACAGGAACAGGAGATACTACAATAGATAGCAGCAGGACTTATTACCCCAAAGGGCAATTAGTGTTTGCAAGACCTTATGATGATACTGCAACAATACATGATACAGCAAACTTTGCATTATGCTGGAAGTTTAGCATTACACCAATGTATTGGGATACAGTAGTGATAGATACTAATACAATAGATTCGTTACCACATTACGATACTATAATTGGCTATCGGAAGCATCATTGTAAAATGGTATATATAAATGCTAAAACAGGAAAATATTTTACAACAGACCCTAATGAAAAGTTTTCCTTTTATACGAGTGAGCATATTAACCCAACTTATTACAATGGGAATCAGCTTTGTGAAGTAAGGACATGCACTTTTGGTTGTGATTATCAATTTACAGACCATAGACAAATCCATCTTGAAGCGGATACTGCTTATTATTATGGAGATTACTATAATCATTATAACGCTATTAGTACTAAGCTAACAAGTTTAACTGCATATTGGGAATTGGAAATGGCTTATGACTATTTTCAATACAGACAAGGTTTTTTGGGTACAACAGCTCCACCTTCTGTCAATACATACCCAATAGATATATTTAATAATGTACCAATTTTAACAGGAATGTATGGTAGTTCATTTGAATGGCAAGCAAGCTATGATTTTCATACAGTTGGCTCATCACATATAGATGAGTTTAACATAGGTGCTGATGATGGAACGATAGGATCGGATTATGCAAGCGCAGCGCATTTAGATATTATGGGACATGAATATACTCATGCAATAATAGAACATGGACCACATTTGGATTTTGGTGTTCAAGCACAAGCGATGCAAGAAGCATTTTGTGATTTTTATGGTACACAATTGGAAAACTATGTAGTTGGTTCTACGACTAATTGGACGGATGGTTTTGGACATAGTTCAAGTAGAGTATATAGGCATTTTGATAATCCAAACTTGGATATCCTAACGCCTGCTCCTTATCCGAGTGCGGCAGAATGGGAAGATCCCTATCCTGGTGCTTGGGATGTAACAAATAAATGGAGAATGTCCGGATTAATGCGTCATTTTTTAGGATTAATACAGAATAGTGGTAGCTTTAGAGGTTATTATATTAATAACATAGACCCCCAGCGTGATGCTTTTGTTAGCATGTATTGGTGGATGTGGGATGGTAGTGACTACCGAAATGCTATTTCTGCTTTTTTGGGATGGTATGAATTAAAATATGGTAAATGTTCTTTTAAATATATACAAGTGCTTAATGCTTGGAGGTCAATTATTAGTTGGTATGATTATCCTGATTGTAGTGGTAAGGTTTATATTGGTGGAGGACCAAAAGTAATTAACCCGAACCAATTAGGATTTCAACCGGGAAATCCTGGTGGTAGTCCGCAATTTTCAGTCAAAAAAAACGATACTACTAACAAAGATTTGATACTGTCATATCGTTGGCAAATACCTAAAACTTGGGTGGTATCTTTTAGTGCAGACAGTTCTCAAATTACGATTGTGCAGCTTACAAATAACAGTTCTCAAATCGTTAGCTGTGTGGTTACTTATGCCGATTCAACAACAGATTCGGTTAGTGATTTCCTGCATATTGTAGGTGATGTAGTTACGCCCAAAGGAGTACTTGCCGTAACAGAAATATCGCAAGGACCTGCCAATGCTACCGATTGCGAATATGCCGAAATACTGGTAGCCAATTGTGGCACAGACAGCAGCAACTATGTAGATGTGAGAGGCTGGATAATTGATGACAACAGTGGTAACTTTGATGTTGCGGGTTGTGTTACCGGCAAAGGCATTACAAGTGGGCATTACAGACTGTCTAATAATGAGTTTTGGAAATTTATACCTGTAGGTAGTAAAATAGTAGTATATAATGGAGATGCCAATTGCTATAACCTACCTGATACATTTTCAATAGACAATGTCAATAATATTTATTGGTTGCCTGTACCCAAACAAGCACAAGCAGGTTATTTGCTGCAACAATACGATGGTACCGAAAACGCTAATATATGTACTTACTGTAGCGACACCGGCAAAAACATATATAAAGCAGCTCGCAACTGGGTAGCCACTTTAGATTTAGATGCCAACCACGATGCCATACAGGTGCGTTGCCCGGGCTGCACAATTGCCAACCCCGGAGACCCTGATTTTTATCATGGTATAGGCTATGCCAATAAAGCGGCAGGTTTTGCGGCAATACCCCCCACCAACGACGACTTAGGTGCTGCCCTTATTGTAAACAAAACAGCAGGCCCATACAAGTACGAATTTGTAGGTAGCAGTGTTGCCGATTTTGGCAATGCAAGCATGTGGCTTGTTTATCAGCCCGATACAGCCGGTGCGAGACCTTATACAATAGGCAGGGTAAAAGATAATCTTGCTTATAACACACAAAACCATTTGTTAAATTTACCATGCTGTGCAGGTAATAAGGGCGGCAGAAAAGCACAACCTGGTACTACGGCAATAGACAATAACCCTACAATTACAGTTTACCCTAACCCGGCACATACAGTCATTAACTTTGCTTTATCGCAAACCGGCGATGCACAAGTAGATATTATGAATATAACCGGGCAATTGGTACATACCTTACACATAAGCAATAACAGTATAGGCACACTCAATGTTACTAACTTAGCCAAAGGTTTGTACATATACAAAGCAGTAACCAATAATAAAACACAGACAGGTAAAATAGTTATAGAGTAATAAGACTATTTATAATAAAAGATTGTGCCACTCTTTATAATTAGGAGTGGCATAATTGTTTTATTATAAAATGAAAATAGCTACCTGTTGTGCCTAACTGAGCAGCGAAAGTTACAACACAGGTTCGCTTAATACCATTCGGAATGGGATGTTAAAGGGTTATAGGGCTAAGAACAAAAAAAATGAATTAAATTGAATGTATTTTAATAAAAAAACAATACTTTAGCAGTTTAAATGGAAATTATGAAACTATTCCGAAACATATTTTTATCACTAATTGCAATTTTTGCTATTATTTCTGCAGTAACTTACACATCGTGTAGCAAACATAATAAATGTCTTAATGTTAAATGTTTAAATGACGGTGCTTGTAATGAGGGCAATTGTATGTGTCCGGTTGGTTTTGAAGGCACTAATTGCGAACTATTCAGCAGAGATAAATTTATTTCTAATTACAATGGTGGCGACAGTTGTGCAGTAGATACTTTAGCCGAAACACGCTACCCTATTCATGTTACTGCAAGAATTTTTAATCCGAAAGAATTTTTGATTAAGAATTTTCTTGGAAATCAATTTGACAGTGCTGTTGCAACAATGACGGCTACCGATTCGTTTACAATGATTGGTGCAAATAATAGTGTTACATACACCGGCAGAGGGTTTTTAAGAAAAGATACCATACAAATCTATTATAATGTTGCACATGATACTATTTCTTATAATTGCCATTATGTAGGTTTGGTATATTAAGATAGTATGGTACTACTTAGAGTTTACAAAATAAAAAGCTAATTTCCTTAATAAAATTAAGAAGGTTTGTCCACATAGGCAAACCTTCTGAATTTTATAATTATAAACACCGGATAGGTTGGAATTATATAAATATTTGGATTCAATTTACCTATTTTAAAAGCTCATTCACACTTTCTTCTAAAAACAACTTCATCATATCTCGTCTATATTTACGAGAATAGTAATCGTTATCAACTACTCTAGATTTAGCTAAAGCCTTCTTGATATATTCTTCCAAATTACCATCTATTGAACCGTCTATAACAACCGGTTTAGGGTCGCAACCACCCACAACAAGTCTTAAATTGCCATTGCTACTTAAAGAAACCGCTGTTGTTAAAGATGTGAAATCAACAGCTTGTCTGGGTCTCAACTTCTTAAAAATAACTTTAAAATGAATGTCAAGCGGTAGAATTATATTTTTAAGTATTGCCGTTTCTGGAACATTTCTTGGTTTTATACCATCACCTGTATATATAGATTCTAAATCAACAGTTTTACAACCATTAATATCCATAAGCTCTATTTTAGCACCTAAACTAATAAGTACAGGGGCTGTATCAGAAACAAATTTTGAAAAACATGCTTTTTTTCCACCTGTGGCAATACAAATATCCCCTTCACATTTAAGACAATATCCAATTGCCTCCCTCCACCATTCACTTTGATTATAAAAGGAGCATCTGTTTTCGCAAAGCACATTACCGCCAATAGTAGCTGTTTTTCTTAGCATTGGCGAAGCCACTTCTTGTGCTGCAATTAATAATGCCGGAAAACGCTCTTCAATAATATCATGTTGTTTCAGGCTTTCTAATGTAGTTAAAGCACCTATATTTAATTTATCTTTTAATACACTCACTTTTTTCAGTTCCGGAATATTACTAATATCAATTAGACACGAAATATCTTTATTTCCTTGAAACTTATTTACCAGAACATCCGTGCCGCCTGCTACAAAACAAAAATCGTCTATAAAATCATTTGCAAATTTTATTGCTTCGGCAATTGTACTTGGCTTTAAATACTTTTTTTCAGCTATCATAACATGAAATCATTTTAATGTTTTATTGCTTCTTTTTGCTTAATCAATTCTAATACATCCTCCGATTTTATAGGCAATTTGGTAATACGAATACCTACAGCATCGTAAATTGCATTTGCTATTGCCGGCAATACCGGATGCAAAGCACCTTCTCCACATTCTTTTGCACCAAAAGGACCTTCCGGATCTATGGTTTCTATAATATTGCTATGTATGTTGGGTGTATCAAGAGATGTAGGTATTTTATAATCCAGAAAATTATTATTTACCAACAAGCCATTGTAGTATTTCATTTCTTCACTCATTGCCTGCCCCATACCCATGTGCCACGAACCTTCTAACTGACCTTCCACAGCCAATGGATTTAGAGCCTTGCCACAGTCATGTGCCCCCCATACATTTACTATCTTTACATGCCCTGTTTTTATATCCACTTTTACTTCGGCAACACAAGCACCAAACGAATAAGATGGACTTAAACCGGCACCGGCACCTTTAAAATCACCACCTAATTTAGGCGAAATATATTTACCGCTTACACTTACAGCACCTCTGTTAGCAGTAACAATATCTATAGCCTCTAACCAAGCTAAATCTACACTTTTATCGTTACTATAAATTCTATCGTCAGAGAAAATAAGTTCATCGGCAGGGATACTTGTCTTTAAAGAAATAGCATTCGCAATCTCTGTTTTCAAATTTTCTGATGCATTTTTAGCTGCATTACCTGCCATAAATGTAACTCTACTGGAATAGCTGCCTAAATCAACCGGTGTTAATAAAGTATCTGCTGCCAGTACAAATATTTTATCCATATTTATACCCAACACCTCTGCAACAATAATTGCTAACATAGTATCACTACCCTGCCCAATATCATTTGCACCGGATGTTACCAAAACACGACCGTCAAAATCTACTTTTAAATGTACAGTAGATTGTGGCAATTCATTCCAAATAATAGGTAAGGCACTACCACTTATAAAAAATCCACAGCCAACCCCTAACCCATGCCCATATTCCAATTGACCATGCTTATTTATCCAATCAGATTGTTCTGCAACCTTCTGTATCGATTCTCTACTACCATTCGATGTTATTCTATAATGACCTACAGTTAAAGTATTAGAATCTAGAAAGTTCTTCATTCTTAATTCTATAGGGTCCATATTTATTTTTGCAGCTATATCATCAATTAAAGACTCAACGGCAAATCTAGAATTTACAGCACCATGCCCTCTCATAGCACCACATTGCGGCTTATTAGTATAAACTCTTATTGTTTTAAATCCGAAATTATCTAATTTATAGGGTGCCTGTAATAGCACACCGTTATAATAGGATGTAACTACACCAAAGCTACCATAAGCACCACCATCAATAGCAATATCTGCATCTAACACTTTTAAAAATCCCTTTTTATCAGCACCTAAACTAATGGTCATTCTTGATGGATGCCTGCCATGATTTGTAATAAATACTTCTTCTCTGGTTAAGCATACCCTTACCGGTTTACGAACTTTTCTTGCTATATGTGCAATAATAATTTCATGCGGAAATGGGTCGCCTTTACCACCGAAACCGCCACCAACATAAGGCTTAATAACTCTAACTCTACTTAAAGGCACTTGCATTGTTTTTGCCAATGCCCGCTGCAAATAATGGGTAACTTGTGTAGCAGTAATAATAGTTAAACCGTTCTCATCCCAAAAAGCAGTAGCAGCATGTGGCTCTGTAAAACCGTGATTGATTCCCTCAAAACCAAAAGACATCTTACTTACAACTTCTGCTTCTTTTAGCCCTTCATCTTGATTCCCAAAACGTAACTCTGCTTTTTTATGTATATTATTATTAAATTTTCCATATTCATGAATTTTTTCATTTGCCCCAATATCATTTATGGAATCATCAATAGTTAGATATTCTTTTATGCGCGAATATTTAACTTTAATAAGTTTACAAGCTTCCTCTGCAATTTCTTCAGTATCAGCAGCAACAGCGGCCACTATTTCACCAATATATCTGGTTTTATCAATTGCCATTGCGGTTTCATCTTGCGAGATAGGTAACACGCCAAATGTTACAGGTATTTCGCTACCGGTTGCTATATACCTTACACCAAATAAACCTAAAGCATCTTCCGTTTCTATCTTATCAATTTTAGCATGAGGATAAATGCTTCTTAAAAATTTAACATGCAGGGCATCTTTAATTTGATAATCATCGGCATAATCAGCAAGACCTTGAGCTTTTTTAGTAGCCTCAATATAAGGTCTTCCTATACCTACACTTCGCTGCTTTACTTCGTGCAACTGTATGATTGTAGCAGGAATTCCGTAACTATTAAATTGTTTTTCTTTTACGTATTCAGCAACTGCTTCTATTATTTTTTTATATCCGGTACATCTGCACAAATTACCCGACAGAGCCATTTTAATTTCATCAATTGTAGGGTTCGGATTATGATTCAAAAAATCAAGAGCAGTCATTAACATTCCCGGCGTGCAGAATCCACATTGGATAGCACCTTTTTCTACAAATTTTTCTTGCAGCCTATGTAATCCTTCTGCATTAGCTATGCCTTCAATAGTTGTAATAGTAGCTCCATCGTATCTAAGTGCAGGGGTAATACAACTTAAAACTGCTTCATTATTAACAAAAACAGTACAGGCACCACAACTTCCTTGCGAGCAACCTTCTTTTGTACCGGTGAGACCGATTTTATTTCTAATAACATCAGACAGCATTTCATGGTTACCAACCATAATGCTGTGTTTTTTTCCATTTACATAAAAAGTAGCTTGCTTCATAAGCACAAAAAATATAGTGCAAGAAAAGAAGATTAATCTATCTTTTGAATGATAGAAATCACAAACAACTATGATAGGAGTCATTATCAATACATATAAATGATAATCACACATATATATGTGTATAATATGCAAATAAAAAAGAGGAAAATTATTTTATTTAATTAGTTGGCTTTAAATCTGTTGGAAATAAAATGGTAAATGTGCTACCCTTGCCAAGAATACTATCAACCTTTATTTTGCCCTCATGGGCTTCAATAATAGCTTTTACATAGCTCAAACCTAATCCAAAACCTTTTACGTTATGTATATCACCGGTATGTGCTCTATAAAATTTTTCAAATATTTGCGACTGCGTTTCTTTATCCATTCCAATACCATTATCTTTAATTTTTATAGATAAAGTACTATTATTTAATGAAGTAGTCTCCACTTCAATTAATGGGGTTTTATCAGAGTATTTAATTGCATTGTCTAATAAATTAAAAATGATATTAGAAAAATGAACTTCATCGGCAAATAAAATAGGATTTGTGGCATTTAAATTTAAGATTAATGTTCCCATTCTATCCTTAATTTGTAGAGACAAATTATCTGATACTTTATTTATAATTGTGTGTACGTTTAATTGCTGAATATTTAGTTTAATTTCCTCTTTCTCTAATCTTGCAGCTTGTAAAATCTTTTCCACCTGTTGATTCATTCTTTTGTTCTCTTCCTTAATCATAGAACTGTAATACTTAATTTTTAATGGGTCATGTATCACTTTTTCATTTGTAAGTGCATCAATAGCAAGAGAAATAGTAGCCAAAGGCGTTTTCAACTCGTGAGTCATATTATTAATAAAATCAGATTTAATTTCAGAAATCTTTTTTTGTGAAAATAAAGTTCTGACTGTAAGCGCAAATGCAAGAATAATAATAGTAGTAAAAACAATAGATGCTGCAATCATCCAAGCCATTTCTCTAATAATCAAATTCTTATCCTCATGTATGGATAAATATAAAGTTTCATGAGACATATAAGAATCTTCAGGAGATAATTCTATTTTATTTGCAGACTGCTCATCTCCGACTTTAAAACCGTCAGATTGAAAAATGGTATTTTTAAATATATTAGTAATGCAAAATTCAAATGGCAACTTAATATTATTTGCAGCTAATTCCCTGCTGATAATATCAGATATTTCATCTTTGGTAAAGCCACCACTCTCTACAGTAAAATTATTCTTTAGATGAAATTGTTTAGATTCTTCATCTAAAAAAATAAGTTTTGTATTATATATAAATTTACTTTGTACCTTTTCTCTTGTTTCTTTTAATGCATTAGCAACTTCTCTTTGAAATTCTTCATGCTTTAATTTTAAAGCATTATTTATCCATGATAGCTGAATAAAAAGAATACCTACAACTGAAAGTGTAATTAATATTACAATAATTGGAAAATTTTTCCTCATACTTGTACAAAAGTAATAAAAACTGCTATCTAATAATAATATTTAAATTATTTTAACTATAAATAAGCTTAAATTTAGTAAAACAAAAAAGCCATTTTGCAAAAGCAAAATGGCTGATTGAAATTATATAAAAATATTATTTGTGATTTTCTTCTCCCGGACGCAAAGGAACGGTTTGTGGTATAAAATCACCACCATTACCATCATCTTTATAATCGTACGGCCAACGGTGCACCTCAGGAATATCTCCTTCCCAGTTACCATGAATTGGGTGAATATCTGTTGTCCATTCTAATGAAGTAGCTCCCCAAGGGTTTTTTGTTGTCATTTTGCGACCACGGAAAATACTAAAGAAGAAATTAAATACAAACAACAATTGAACAGCAAATACAATAATACTTACAATACTTATAAAACCATTTATTGGCTGAAATTGCTTAAAGGACTGCCAAGAAGAAATATCATAATATCTACGTGGCATACCCGCAATACCTTCATAATGCATAGGCCAGAATATTAAATAAGCTCCAATTATTGTTACAAAGAAATGTATATATCCCAAAGTACTATTTAAAAATCTACCAAACATTTTTGGAAACCAATGATAAATACCGGCAAACATACCAAAGATACCCGATACACCCATTACAATGTGGAAGTGAGCAATTACAAAATAAGTATCATGTAAGTGTATATCTAAAGCAGAGTTACCTAAAAAGATACCCGTTAAACCACCGGAGATAAATAAAGATACAAACCCAATAGCAAAACACATTTGAACATTATAGCGTATATTACCTCTCCATAAAGTTGTAAGCCAGTTAAACACTTTTACAGCCGATGGTACTGCAATACACAGTGTTAGTAATACGAATACTGAACCTAAGAATGGACTCATACCGGTAACAAACATGTGATGCGCCCATACCACAAAGGCAAGGAAAGTAATACCAACTAATGAAATAATCATTGCAAAATAACCGAAGATTGGTTTGCGACTATTAATAGATAATATCTCTGATGCCATACCCATACCAGGTAACATAATAATATAAACTTCGGGATGACCCAAGAACCAGAATAAGTGCTGATACAAAATAGCAGAGCCACCAATATGAGATAAAGCTTTGCCACCAATAAAAATTTCCGATAAATAGAAACTTGTTCCGAAATTTCTATCAAATATTAAAAGCACGAAACCGGAGAATAAAACAGGGAAAGATAATACACCTAAAACAGCAGTAAACAATAAAGCCCAAACTGTAAGTGGCATACGTGTCATTGTCATACCCTTAGTACGCATATTTAATACAGTAGAGATGTAGTTAAGACCCCCTAATAAAGAAGAAACAACGAATAATGCCATGCTTATCAACCATAAATCCATACCTAAACCAGCTCCTTTAGAGGCTTCTTTTAAAGCACTTAATGGCGGATAAGTTGTCCAACCACCACTTGCCGGACCTGTTTCTACAAAAAGAGAAACTAACATAAAAACACTGGAAAGGAAAAAGAACCAATAAGAAAGCATGTTCATAAATGGCGAAGCCATGTCTCTTGCACCAATTTGCAGAGGTATTAAAAGATTAGCAAACGTACCACTAAGACCGGCAGTAAGTACAAAGAATACAAGTATAGTACCATGCATTGTAACAAGTGCATAATAAAATTCAGGAGTTAATTTACCACCTTTTGCCCACTCACCTAACATTTTTTCCATAATCGGGAAAGAAGTATCAGGGAAACCTAATTGCAAACGAAAGAAAACAGAAAATAAAGCACCTATTATTGCCCAGATAATACCGGTAATAATAAATTGCTTAGAAATCATTTTATGATCTTGACTGAAGATATATTTCCAAACAAAATGTTGCTCATGATGCTCATGTGCATGATGTTCTTCTGCGTGATGGTCATTTGAAATTGCCGGATGTGATAAATGAGACCCGTCAAGTGTAATTGCTGCGTTATTCATTTTCTTACTTGTTTTGCTATTTTAAGTAGCTTTAATTTTTTATTTATAAATAAATAAACTATAAAGTAAATTAGTTAATCATTGCTTTTTCAGTAGCTTTCGGCTCTGCTTTCTCAGTAGTATTACCTGCTACAGGCTTCACTTCTGTAGGTTTATTGTTAGAATAATATGTAGGTTGTTTTGCCATCCAAGCATCATATTCTTCTTGTGTTTCAACAATAATAGTACCTCTCATTGAATAGTGTCCACTTCCACACAATTGGTCGCAAGCTATTTCATATACAAAATCAGGATTTCCTGTTTTTGTTTTCATTTCAGCAGTAGTAATTGTAGGTGTAAAAGACAATGTAGAGGAGATACCCGGAACAGCATCCATTTTCAATCTAAAATGAGGTAAGCCAACATCATGAATCACATCTCTAGAACCAATTAATAATTTAACGGGTCTGTTTACAACTAAATGCATTTCACCGGTAGCAGAAATAATATCATCGGCATTATGAGGGTCAGACCAATCTAAACCCAATACGTTATTTGCATCGTTAATTTTTCTAAAATCTCTTACACCTAACTCATTATCTTTACCAGGGTATCTTACTAACCAGTTAAATTGCTTACCAACAATTTCAACAACCATTGCATTAGCCGGAGCCGGAGCTGTAACTTCAAACCAATTTCTTAAACCTATTGCCACAAGTATTGTCATTGCAATAGCAGGAATAGTAGTCCAAATAACTTCTAATGAATTACTATGTGAAAAGAAATAAGAAGATTTACGTTTTTCAGAAGATTGATATTTAAAAGCAAACCAGAATAAAACAGCTTGTGTAGCAAAAAACACAACACCTGTAACTGCAAGAGTTACCATAAACATAGAATCATATCGCTCACCTGTTTTGCATGCAGCTACAGGAAGCATCATACCTTTAAAATATTCATTGCATTTCCAAATACCATAAATACCCAAGATAAAAAATACAACAAACAAAGATGCAATAGTGCGGTTTGTTTTCAATTTCACATATTCTTCGCCACGAATTATTGACGCTAATTCGCTTGATTTACCAATCTGGTAAATAATAACAAAGACTAATAATACTAATAAAAAAATAATAAATCCTGCCATGACTATATACTTAAAAATTTACTGTTAATATATAAAAATATACAAATATTGTTATGAAAAAAGTTTATAAAATATTACCAAAACTAACTAATATGTATCATAGTTTCTTTAAGGAATAAGTTATTTTCCGGTATTAAATTTGTTTTAGCAAGTGTTTTTGATACACAATAAATTAATACACCTGCAAAGCCTATAAAGATACCTATTTCATAAAAACCTATTTGCCAATCACTTCCTAACGGACCAGGCATAATCATTTGATAAAAATCTAACCAATGACCAAATATGATTATCATTGCCATAAAAGTAACTGTAAAATAGTTTCTTTTACTTGGGCGTGCCATTAATATTAAAATTGGCATAAAGAAGTTTATAATAAAGTTAGAGTAAAATATAATGCTGTATGGCCCTTGTTGACGTAATTTAAAATAAACAGTTTCATCGGGAATATTTGCATACCAAATAAGCATATATTGAGAAAACCATAAGTAAGTCCAAAAGATACTAAATGCAAACATAAATTTACCTAAATCATGCATGTGCTCTTTAGTAACTAATTCTAAATTACCTTGATTTTTTAAATAGACAACCCAAAGTAATATAAGAGACATACCACTAACAAAAGAACTTGCAAAAGTGTACCAGCTAAATAATGTTGAATACCAATGTGCTTGGATACTCATTATCCATAACCATGGTGCTGTACTCATTTGGGTTAGTGCATATACCAAAAGGAAAAGACCACTTAATCTAAACACTTTCCAAAATATTTTAGTATCATTTTTAGGTGCAGATTGCTGTGCTATTGACATAGAACGGAATTTGCGACCAAAATAAGACCATAAAGCAACGGTTACTAATGTAAAACCTAAATACATTCCTTGATTTAAAAATGCAGATTTACCGTTTAATATTTTATCGTTACCGGGTGTTACCCACTCATATATAGGGTTAACATGTTCAGGACCAACTCTAAATACAAATACAATAATTAATAAAATAACTGATGCAATAGTACCAAATACCCATACGTTAGCACCAATAGCTTCCGGCACACGTCTATAAGCAACAATCCAGCTACCGTGTGCAAGATTTGCTGCTGCTTGAATAAATATACTAACAGCAGTAATCATAGTAAAGAAAACACTGTCTTGCAATAAAACAGCCCAAAAGCGTGTTTTATCAATGTTATTATTTTTAGTAAGAAAAAATATTATACCCATTATCAAGGTAAGCACACCTATAGAAATAAAGGCACGACTCATATTTTTTAAACGTCCTGGAATTACAAAACGATCATTCATTGTATTCAACTTTATTAGAATTTTTTAATATTAATTATTATTTCCCTTGCTTATTCAAAAACTTATCTACGTAAAATTAAATTATTTATTTAACAGCACAACCTTATCCTTAACACTGTCCATAATAACAGCATTTGTTTTTTCAGAAGACATTGTAAATGCATCACCACCATTTTTTGATTGGAAATTCTTAATATAAGAAATTACCATCCATCTTTGTTTAATGTCTAATTGGCTTGCATAAGAACCCATAGCATTTTTACCGAATTTTACTGCTGCATACATAACGCCCATTGGCATGTGTAAATATTTTGCATCTTTAAAATTAGCAGGTGCAGCAGCAAATTTACCATTACCACCATTATATAAAGGACCATTACCATCTAAATTTTGTCCATGGCAAATACCGCAATATATATTAAATAATCTACCGCCCTCTTTCATTTCGTCCTCATTAAATTTCATAGAAGTAGAGAAAGCTTTATATGCGTTCGTATCACCTTCTATTAAGTGGTCGGGTAATTGATGACCAACCGCAACAGTACCTAACACCGGTGGACGACTGGTAAGGCTATCACTAAAATTAGGGTTAGAAGTATATGCATCATAAGCACGAGAATAGGTCATATCCGGTGCATAAATGTGACCTGGTGTACGTCGCATATTGCCAGAGTCGCAAGACAAAAGACCAAATACAACAACAAACCCAACTAATAAAATGCTTGTAATCTTGTTCATAAATAAAAATAATTCAAAACAAATTTTATATTAAATGTAGAGTATTTTATCTCTCTACAAAAGACTAATTATATATGTGTCATCGTTTCATAAGCTTCTTTTTTATCCCATCTACCATACCACCAGCTACTTTCAGCAATCTGTATGGATGTTTCAGTAGCACCTGTTGACTTTAAAAAAGCAATTGCCTCTTCTTCCGAATTTTTGCCATTTAATTCTAACGCAACAACAAAAGTATCATCACTTTGACGTGGATGAAAAACATGTTTTTTTACACCGGGCATTATTTGATTCAGATAGCAAAATGTAAGTACCATACCTACAGCAGCAAAAAGTACTGTAAGCTCAAATGTAATCGGTATCCAAGCCGGTAATGCAAAGTGTGGTTTACCACCATAATTTTGTGGCCAGTCGGAAGTATAAATCCAAGATATAAAACCTACTGCTGTAGATGTACCGCACAAACCATAAATGAAGCCCGCTATATGCAAGTCTGTCTCTTTATGCCCAATAGCAACATCTAAGCCATGTACTGCAAACGGTGTATAAACATCATGTAACTTATAGCCACTGCGACGTACTTTTTTGACAGCAGGAAATAAAACTTCCTCATCAAGATATGTGGCAACAGCAAATTTTTTTATAGCCATTTTAATTTAAAATTCAAAAATTCAAAATAATCAATTACTAATATGTTTATTGTAAAAATTAATCAGCAATATCATCACCTTTCTTTTCAGTATCGGTTGTTGGTAAAGTATTGTCAACAATCGGACTATTTGACGGTAAATCTCTGTCTTCAGCACCACCATCAACTGTAGTTTCCTTAACAACAACCTCGTCAGTACTTTCCTTTATTTCTTCAACCTTCGTATCATCAGTCTCAACAACGAAGTTCGTTTCAGTTGTTCCCTCTTTTGCTTCAACAACCGGTATTTCCTCAACCGGCGTTACTATCGGAGCTACTGTAATAACCTCTTCTTGCTTTACTTCGTGCGAAACTTCTTCTATTGTTTCTGTCTTAGTTTCTACAATTGGCGACAATAAATGTTCAACAACCGTTGCTCCTTCTATCAAATGTTCATCATTAAAAGGGTGCATTATTGAATCAACTAAAGTCTTTTCTTCTTTATGATGTGTATCATGTGTACCGTGTGTATCATCTCCATGAGTATCATCATGGTCATCATGGTGAGAAGCCTCAGCAATATGGTAGAAACTTTCTGCACTCATTTCTTCAATGTGGTTCATTTTCTCTTTAAAGTTTCTTCCGGAAGTTTTAAGTACAAACTTAATTTCAGAAATGGCTATTACAGGGAAATATTTTGCAAATAAGAAATAACAAGTAAAGAATAAACCAAAAGTACCTAAGTAGAAACCTACCTCTGTCCATTGAGGTGAATAATAAGACCAGCTACCAGGAATCCAATCACGGTAAGTAGAAGTAACGATAATTACGAAACGTTCGAACCACATACCAATGTTTACAACAATAGACATTACGAATGTAAAAGGTACATTTCTACGCAATTTCTTAACCCAAAATAATTGAGGAGAAACCACGTTACAAGTCATCATAGCCCAATAACTCCACCAATAAGGTCCTAAAATACGCCATTGGAAAGCAGCCATTTCACCCCAAGATTGACTGTACCATGCAATAAACAACTCCGTAAGGTAAGCAACACCAACTATTGACCCGGTAAGTACAATAATTTTATTCATTGCTTCCAAGTGTCCTATAGTAATATATTCTTCTAAATGTAAAATTTTACGAGTTAATACTAATAAAGTATTCACCATTGCAAAACCTGAAAACACCGCACCCGCAACGAAGTATGGAGGGAAAATGGTAGTGTGCCAACCCGGAATTACAGATGTAGCAAAGTCGAAAGATACAATAGTGTGTACGGAAAGTACAAGTGGTGTTGATAAACCCGCAAGTACTAAAGCCAAAGCTTCTTGACGTTGCCAGTTTTTAGCTGTACCTGTCCAACCGAAAGAAGCAACACCATATAACATTTTACGCAATTTTGTTTTTGCTCTATCACGTATTAGTGCAAAATCGGGAATAAGACCTGAATACCAGAATAATAAAGATACTGTAAAATAAGTAGATATTGCAAATACGTCCCACAACAATGGCGAGTCGAAGTTTGGCCATAATGGACCACGTGTATTCGGATAAGGTAATACAAAGAAACCGTCCCAAACACGACCCATGTGCCAAATAGGGAATTGACCGGCACACATTACAGCAAATATAGTCATTGCTTCTGCTGCCCTATTAACACCGGTTCGCCAGCCTTGACGGAACAATAATAGAATTGCAGAAATAAGAGTACCAGCGTGTCCGATACCAATCCACCAAACGAAGTTGGTGATATCCCAACCCCAGCCTATCGTTCTGTTTACACCCCAAGTTCCTAAACCCCAATATACTGACCAGCTAACGGAAAATATTCCGAAACACAATAATATAATGGAAAAGAAAAAACCAACATACCACATCCGACCAGGTTTCCCCTCAATAGGTGCAACAATGTCTTCGCTTACCTGATGATAATCTTTATTGCCTTCAACTAGAGGCTCCCTTATAAATGATTCGTACTTAATATGCATAGCACGTAATTAGTATTTTTTAAATTTTATAATAAAACTCGGAATAATAGTACTCTTTATTTTATTAATATTCTATATAAACAATCTTACAATATTCAATCTTAATAATTATACCAATATATTAAATATGGTCGGTATAAAATATATCTTTTACTTCATCGTGAGCTGCTATCTCATCAGTATTTCTGATTTTAGCAAGATAATTAATATTCGGCAAAGTATGTATATGCTCTAAAACATAGAATGTACGCTCCATTTGCTCTTTCTTACGAAGATTATAGATTTTACTAGTCTTATCGTTTACATTACCAAATAATATTGCATCAGAAGGACAAGCCATTTGACAAGCAGTTTTTGCTTTTCCATCTGCTAATGGCGTACCCTCTTTCTTAGCATCCAATTTAGCTTCTTGAAGACGCTGAACACAGAATGAACATTTTTCCATTACACCACGACTACGTACTGTAACATCAGGATTAAGTACCATTCTTGTTAAATCATCATTGATATCATCTCTGCGACCATCTTCAAATAAGTTACCTTCAAAACAATCAGCACCGTTAAAGTCCATCCAGTTAAAATGGCGTACTTTATAAGGGCAGTTATTAGCACAATATTTAGTACCGATACAACGGTTATATGCCATTTGGTTTAAACCTTCACTACTGTGGTTTGTAGCAGATACCGGACAAACGTTTTCGCATGGTGCATTATCGCAATGCTGGCAAAGCATTGGTTGGAATAATGTTTGTATTGAATCTGCATCTTCAGGGTTACCGCTGAAATAGCGGTCAATACGTATCCAATGCATTTCGTGAGCAAGGGAAACATGTTCTTTACCTACTACAGAAATATTGTTTTCAGCCATACAACCTACCACACAAGCACCACAACCGGTACACGTATTAAGGTCTATTGACATACCCCATTTTAGACCTTCATTTTCATATTTGTCGTATAGAGTACCGTTTTCTCTGTATTTTTCTTCTGTATTCTCGCCAATTATTCTTTCTTCTTTTTCCTCTTTGCCTTCTTTTCCTTTTTCTACAAAAGGTAAAGAAGCAAACTCTGCAATATCAACACCTCTTTGTTTCAATAATATCTTAGTATCGCCACTGAATTCTTTTAATGAATATTCGTGTACAATAGGACGGTGTTCGTAGCTGTTGTGTGTTTGTGTTATTGCTAAATCGTAAGTTTCAGTAGTTTTCTGAATCGTTACAATATTAGAATAATCAAAATTAGTTTCAGATAATTTAATAAAAGGATATGCATTTTTTCCTCCTTTAGTTGCATCACTTGCAGCAGCTCTACCAACTTTAGCATCTCTACCGAAACCAACAGCAACAGCTACTACATCATTATGCATACCGGGTACAACTAAAACCGGCATTTTTTCAGTATGACCATTTTTAGTAGTAACAGAAACGATTGGTCTTTTTGTATTTACTTCAGTAAAGCCCGTTAATTCAGCATTCAATTCTTTACCGCGAGCTGGTGAAACGCATAAGTAGTTATCCCAAGTAGCTCTTGTAATTGGGTCGGGCATTTCTAATAACCATGGGTTATTACTCCAAGCACCACCATTACCGATACCTATTTTTTGATAAACAACAATTTCAGTTCCTTTTTCAGGCTGCATTGCTTTCAGTTTATCCAAAGCAGTTAATACATCACCTTTAAAATCAACATAACCGGCAGGCGTAAAACCATTTTCAGGTTCAATAATACCTTTTTGTAATGCTAAGTCAAATCTCTCTTGATTACCGCCAAATTTATTTAACCAATATTTTGTCCAATAATCTGCATATTTAATAGATTCGCCTGCCCATATCAGCAATGAATCTTGAAAAGCACGTGTTTTAAATAGAGGTGCAATACCCGGCTGCATTAAGCTAAAGAAACCATTTTTAGGTTCTGCATCACCCCAACTTTCTAAATAGTTATTATCAGGTATTACAAATTTACATTTTTGTGCTGTTTCGTCCATTCTGTCAGCGAAAGAAACAGTAACAGGAACTTTTGCTAATGCATCACCTAATTTTTTACCATCAAAATAGGTATAAACCGGATTAACACCGTGAAACATAAGTACACCCACTTTTCCGTCTTGTACTTCTTTCACTAATTCTACCATGTCTTTGTCAATACCTTTGTGTGTATTGCAAGTAACATTCCAATTGATTGTATTTCTATTAGCACCAATTTTATCATTAATAGCATTTACTACTATTTGTACATAAACATCGTTGCTACCACAAACAACTAAGCCATCATTACTAAGGTCTTTTGCTGCTTTAGAAACTAATTTTTTTAATTTTTCACTAGGTAATGCAGTTGCAACACCATTTACAACAGCATGATAAAGTGCCATTACAACCATAGCAACTTCCGATGGTCTGCAAGTTGCTCTTTCATCTGCACTGGCACCGGTTGTAGTAAGAGTAGATTCTATTTGATAGTGTCTTGATAATCTTAAATCTTTAGCACTTACTCTTCTACCTTTAGCATAAGCTTTAGCAAATTCTACCGGAGAAACCCAAGTACCTAAAAAGTCTGCACCAATGCTTACAATTGTTTTTGCTTTATCGAAATGATAGGTTGGTAACGCTTTTTTACCGTAACAAGCTTCATTTGCTTGTAACATACCTGAATAAGAAATTGCATCATACACTACATGTTTAATATTCGTATTCTTTCTACAGAATTGCTCTATTAAATCTAATGTAGTAGGGCTGTATATTGAACTTGTAACAAGATAACCAACTTTACCGGCTAATCCGGCAAGTATATTCGTATCAATATCTTTGAAAGTAGCTTCTTTTCCATCTTGAGAAGGGAAACGATTGCGAGCTTTATCGTATAAATTAAGAACAGATGCCTGCACGCGAGCAGAAGTGCCACCAAAAGTAATATGAGAGTTTTCATTACCCTCTACTTTAATAGGCCTACCATCACGAGTTTTAATAATTATCGGACAATAATCATTGCCATCTATAAAAGTAGAAGCATAATAATTTGGAACCCCAGGTACAATATCTTCCGGCTTAATTGCATAAGGTATTGCCTTACGAACCGGAATTTCACAACCTGCAACAACTGTAGCAGCTAATGTGCTAAAGCCGAGGAACTTTAAAAAGTCGCGGCGAGGAGTAGTTGCTCCTAAGATATTGTCGCTTAAATCAAACGGCAACTCTTCCTTAAACTCATTCTCTGCCAACTGCTTGTCAGCTTCCGTATAGTTGAGTTCTTCAAGGCTCTGCCAATATTGTTTTTGACTCATAATTATAAATCTTGTTCTAAAGTAGCAAATAGTAATTCAAATTTATTTTGGTATTACTTCTACTAAACTTTTATCAAATCAAAAATCTTATTAAATTCTTTATTATTAAGTTACAATAGTATTAAAATTTCAGCATTTAAAACATTACCTATTAATAGTGGCATTTTTGGCATTCCAAACCGCCTATTTCTGCAACTTTTACTCCCGAACGTTTTCCTGCTTTAATTTCGTTATGGTATTTTTCAAAAATAGTGTAGTAGTTATTATTTTTAAACTGTACTTCTGTTTGACGGTGGCAATTGATACACCAGCCCATAGATAACGGTGCAAATTGATAAACCTCATCCATTTCTTGTACCGGTCCATGGCAACGTTGACATTGTACTTTTCCTACTTTAACGTGCTGTGAGTGATTAAAGTAAACGTGGTCCGGCAAATTATGAATTTTTACCCACTCTAACCTTTTGGTTGCAATCTCCCCTTTATCATTCAAAATATATTTTTTCTTTTCCGGGTCCCAACCAGCATATTGATATAATTTTTGAATTTCTTTTGTACCATCAATTTTTACACCTTCTGCTGTAATAAGAGGGTGTTTCTCATTATCAGTATAAGCATTAATTTGCTTATGACAGTTCATACAAACATTGGTAGAAGGTATCATAGCTTGACGGCTTTTTTCTGCACCGGCATGGCAATAAAGACAATTAACTTGATTGATACCTGCGTGTACCTGATGACTATAATAAATAGGTTGTAAAGGCTGATAGTTTTGTTGACGACCTTCGTTTACTGCACCGTTTACAAACCAATAGCCGGCCATAATAAAAATTAATATTGCAGAAACTGCTATAATTG
Source organism: uncultured Bacteroidota bacterium (assembly GCA_903929195.1). Taxonomy (GTDB): domain Bacteria; phylum Bacteroidota; class Bacteroidia; order Chitinophagales; family Chitinophagaceae; genus CAIYTT01. The sequence continues at coordinate 48,938 of CAIYTT010000071.1, read as the reverse complement.
CTTTATGTCGGCGAAGTGGGATTTGTTTAATATTTTGAATTCCTTCTTTTTCATTTGCTGCCCTTGTAAGGCTTTGATTTACTTTCCATAATATCAAAACAATCACTAATAATGCTAAAGTAATATATACATAAAGCGAAGTATAATCTTCTTCCTTTCCAGTACCACTTACCTCTGTTTTTGCTTCTACAGGTGCTTTAAACTCATCTACATAAGTTAGTATGGCGTCAATTTCCTCGTTTGATAACTGAGGAAAAGCAGTCATTGCAATTTTGTTATATTTTTCGAATATTGCAACGGCATCTTTATCACCGGCAGCTACTAAAGCCTGTGAATTGTGAATCCATTTGTATCCCCATTCTTTACTTGGGAACGACTTATCTATATTTTGAAGTGCAGGACCTGTAGCCGCTTTTAACGGGTTATGGCATGAAGCACAATTGGACTGGAAAAGTGTTTTTCCATCCGGAGCCGCAAATGCGGACGAATCGCTTAAAAGCAATATGAAAATTAAAGCAAAAGTGTTTCGACAACAAAGTCTAAACAGTAGTTTTAATGATTCTGGCACAATTATAAGTTTGAACATTAACTTTACTTTATATAATAGGTGGGCAAAATTACAACTATTCTTGAATTCTCATAACCTTTTTAAAGAAAATTCTGTTTCATTGCCAATTCTAATCAATATTTTTATTTTGTATGTTATATTTTTATACGTTATAATTTTTTATATTATTTATTTCGTTAATTATCATACTTATACAAAGAACATTTATTATTTAATTAAATATTAAATTTTACGAATAAAATATCTTTTTGTATTTATTTTATGCTGTAAATCTAAAAATAGAATTAAAATGTAGCAATTTTTAAATGATTGATTGGTAGTAATTTAGATTAAATACATATTGAATATTATTATTTATTAAAATTTTTTTCAACAATATTTATTTACGCATTCAATATGTATTTTATTTTATTAAAAAATTATATCCATTATTAGGAAACATTAAGCATATTTACTAATTGCGTTACTAATATTATATAAGTATATAATATTAGTAACGCAATTGGCATGAACTATAATTGTATTCTATTTAATTAATACCGTCAACAATAGCCTCTGTTGCTATTTTTTTCGAAAAAGATTGTAAGACATTTCCCGGACCTACTTCTGTAAAGCGTGTGGCACCATTGTTTACCATATTTTGTATGGTTTGCGTCCATCTAACGGGTGAGGTAAGTTGCTTAATGAGATTTTGTTTTATTTGTTGCGGGTCGGTATATGGCATAGCATCTATATTTTGATACACAGGGCATAGCGGGGTACTGAAGTGCGTATTATTAATAGCTATTGCAAGTTGCTCACCAGCCGGCTCCATTAGTGGAGAATGAAAAGCACCGCCTACCTGTAATTTAAGAGCGCGTTTAGCCCCGGCAGCCTTTAGCATTTCGCAAGCCAGTCTTATACCTTCATTACTACCGCTTATTACTAATTGTCCGGGTATATTATAATTTGCAGCCACTACAATTTCGTTAGTAATAGATGCACAAATTTCCTCCACTTTAGCGTCATCAAGCCCTAATACAGCCGCCATGCTCGAAGGGTTTATTTCGCAAGCCGTTTGCATAGCTTTAGCTCTGGCACTTACTAATCTTAATCCGTCTTCGAAAGTAAGAACATTGGCAGCCACTAAAGCGGAGTATTCGCCTAATGAATGGCCTGCAACCATTGCGGGTGCTAATTCACCGTTTGTTTTGTATAATATTACCGAGTGTAAAAAAATAGCAGGTTGTGTAATTTCTGTTTGCTTTAATTCTTCATCAGTACCATTAAACATAATGTCTGTAATAGAAAACCCTAGAATTTTATTTGCATCATCAAAATACTGTTTCGCCAGTTCATTTTGTTCATATAAATTTTTACCCATTCCTTTAAACTGGGAACCCTGACCGGGAAATACGATTGCGTGTGTCATTCAATTTTTTTAGGTTGCTAAAGTAATCTCATTTTTTAATTTGAACAAAATATTACTTTTTTATTATTTATTCATGTATCAAGTATTGCTATACTCTTAAATAGGTATTTACTTAACTTTGCACCATGAATTGGATAAACTTAAATGACGAAACACAATTAAATACTATAAACGAACTAAGTACAAAGCAAGCTGTTGTAATATTTAAACATAGTACTACCTGCTCTATTAGTAATATGAGTAAAAGTAGATTAGATAGAGCTGTACCGGTAGAGAACGTATTGTTTTATTATTTAGATTTATTAAATCATCGTTCTTTATCAAATAAAATTGCCGAAATGTATAATGTTAAGCATGAGTCGCCACAGATATTATTAATAAAAAATGGTGTATGTGTTTATAATGAAAGCCATAATGGCATCAGCATGATGGACATAGAAGATGCAGTAAAGAGCCAAAAGTAACTGCAATATTATAAAAAGAAAAACCTTAAATATATATTATAAAACAATAATACATATTTAAGGTTCATTCTAATTTTTATATTAATTAATTATCAGCTTTCATCATTTTTTGAAATTTCTTCCTGTTTTCTTCATCAAGAATAATTTTTCTTAAACGAATATTTTGAGGAGTAACTTCAATACACTCATCTTGCTGTATGTATTCCATACATTCTTCTAATGTCATTAATATTTTCGGGGTTATGCGTACAGAATCATCTGTACCGCTGGAACGCATGTTGGTTAACTTTTTGGTTTCTGCAACATTTACAACCAAATCTCCCGGTTTTATATGCTCACCAATTATCTGTCCTTCATAAAGTTCTTGCATTGGGTCTATAAAGAATGCACCTCTATCTTGTAATTTATCAATAGAATAACCTGTTGCTTTACCGGCTGTTTTTGCAAGTAATACACCATTGCTTCTGCCCGGAATAAATCCTTTCCAAGGTTTATACTCGCTGAATCTGTGTGCCATAACCGCCTCGCCTTGTGTGCCGGTAAGCATTTGAGAACGTAAGCCTATCAAACCGCGAGATGGAATGTCGAACTCCAAATGTTGCATGAAACCCTTTGTTTCCATTATCAACATTTCGCCCTTACGTTGTGTAACCAAGTCTATTACTTTACCGCTAAATTCGGCAGGTACATCTACAACAAGTACCTCAAATGGCTCACATTTTTTACCATCAATTTCTTTAGTTATTACCTGTGGCTGCCCTACAGTTAATTCATAACCCTCTCTACGCATGGTTTCTACCAATACGCTTAAATGCAGGATACCACGACCATAAACAAGAAATTTATCTGCATCATCTGTTTCTAAAACGCGTAATGCAAGGTTCTTTTCTAATTCCTTCATCAACCTGTCGCGTATATGCCTACTGGTAACAAATTTACCTTCTTTACCAAAGAAAGGCGAATTATTAATGCTGAACTGCATGTTCATTGTCGGCTCATCTATTGGTATAATAGTTACAGCTTCCGGATTATCAAAATCTGCAATTGTTTCACCAATCTGGAAACCCTCCACACCAACTACAGCACAAATATCACCACATTGTACTTCTGTAACACGTTTTTTACCCATGTCCACAAATACATAAAGTTCTTTTACCTTACTTCGTTGCATCGTACCATCTACTTTGCAAAGCATTATTTGTTGCCCTTCTTTAATAATACCGCGAGTTACTTTACCAATAGCAATACGACCTAAAAAGGAAGAGTAATCGAGCGAAGTTATTTGTAATTGTAAAGCACCGGGAACATCAACCGGAGCCGGTACTTTTTCAAGAATTGTATCTAATAATATGGTTATGTCTTCGGTTTGGGTTAATGATGTATTGAACCAACCATGTTTGGAAGAACCATATAAAGTTGGGAAATTCAATTGTTCTTCGGTAGCATCTAATTGAAAAAACAATTCAAAAACAGCATCATGTACTTCTTCTGGACGGCAATTCGGTTTATCAACTTTATTGATAACAACTATTGGATGCAGGTGCAAGTTTAAAGCCTTTTGCAATACAAAGCGTGTTTGTGGCATTGGGCCTTCAAAAGCATCAACAAGTAATAATACCCCATCAGCCATTTTTAATACGCGCTCTACTTCACCGCCAAAATCGGCGTGACCCGGTGTATCAATTACATTAATTTTTACACCTTTGTAAGTAACGGAAACGTTCTTAGCTAAAATCGTAATACCTCTTTCGCGTTCAAGGTCATTACTGTCCATTATTAATTCACCTGTTTCCTGATTGTCGCGAAATACGTTTGTTGTGTGCAGAATTTTATCTACCAGCGTTGTCTTACCGTGATCTACGTGTGCAATGATGGCGATGTTACGAATATCCATAATAAATAATCCTCTAATCTTACCCTTGAGGTATAAAATCTTTTTTTACTCTTCTCCTAAAAATGACCCATCCTGCGGAGAAAATCAGGAAGAATCTATTTATTCAGTGGGCGAAGGTAATTAATTATAAGTTTTACAATAACAACATTAAGTTAATTATTAGATTTGATTGCATTTTGTTGAAAATAAATGAGCGTAACTTACTCTTTTTTGTTTATATGCAAAATAAACTTACTTAAAAGCAACATATTTATAATTGTAAAGAAAACATAACGAAGTTTACATAAGCTTCTTTCTATTTTAACATTACAACTTCAAAACTAAATCGTCCCTTTGTTGTAAATCCGATTTTATTTTTAACTTTTGCATACTAAATTTGTCTTAATAGACAAAAACTATTTGACAATTGTGATATTATACTAAATTTCATCTTTTGAAAATTATTGCATTCGTTTTTTCATATCTATTTTGTTGTAGCCTGCCAAATATACTTATGGCACAAACAATTGTATCTGATACATTAAACACTCTAAAAACGGAAACGAATAAATATGATAATTCTGAAATGGATTTGGTTGACGTATTGAGAGATTTAAAACATAATAAAAACAATAGCCGTAAAGATACAGGGGAAATAAAATCTGCTAAACCCAGAATTTCGGCTATACCGGTTGCCGGCTATACTCTTGCTACCGGTTTTGCTGCTGTGGTAACTGCAAATGCTGTTTTTTATACTAATAAAAATGCGAATAATTCCACTATTCTAGCAAGCTTTAATTACACCGCTCGGAATCAAATTATTGTACCCATAGCTGCAAACATTTGGCTACCCGACAATAAATATAATATTGTTATAGACTGGCGGTATCTTAAATTCCCTTCTTATACTTATGGCTTAGGCGAATATACCGCACTTACTGACGGTTACTTAATAGATTATTCTACCGTTCATTTTCATCAAACCTTATTACGAAAAGTTATAAATAATTTATATGGAGGAATCGGTTATAATTTTGATTATTACTGGAATATTAAAGAGCTTGACCCTCCGCCAAATAAAATTACCGATTTTGAAAATTATGGATTTAATTCGGTTGAGTTAGCGTCAGGCTTTACATTTAATGCATTGTACGACAATAGAACTAATTCAATAAATCCGGATAAAGGGTATTTTGCAAATATTATATATAAGCCTAATCTTACTATTTTCGGAAATACAGCTACTTGGCGTTCCTTAATTTTAGAGGCAAGGAAGTATATAAAATTACCTGCAGACTCAAAAAATGTTTTAGCCTTTTGGACTTATGAATGGTTTACAATTAGTGGCAAGCCACCTTATTTAATGTTGCCCAATACCGGTAACGACCCGTACAATAATACAGGTAGGGGTTATATACAAGGCAGATTTAGAGGGTCTAATATGATATACTTAGAAACAGAATACAGATTTGGTATTAGCAATAATGGTTTAATAGGCGGCGTTTTGTTTGCAAATGCTGAATCTTTTTCACTACCGCCATCTAATAAATTTGAAACAATATCGCCTGGTTGGGGAGCGGGAATAAGAATTAAATTAAATAAATATTCTAATACGAATGTGGCTGTAGATTATGGTTTCGGTACTGGTGGCTCGGGTGGTGTTTTTGTAAATCTTGGCGAAGTTTTTTAATAGATTGAATACTCGTTTTATTTAATACTAAAATATAATTTTGAAATTTGTAAGTGTTATTTATTACATTGCATTAAGTTTGCTTACAAATATACATGTATTACAAAAAGATAACGCTACTACTAATTTTAATAATATATGGTTGGCATTTAGTTGCACAAACAAAGGATAGTGCAAACCATGCTGATTCAACAAAAATACAATTGCCGATAAAAAATGGCAACGACTCCTCTATTCAAAAATCTATTGGAGAATTAAATAAGGATACCGTTAAAGTAATTACAAATAGAAATAATAGAAGAGATTATATAATTACAGGCAAAGTTGTTGACGTAAATACAGCAGAAGGAATACCTTTTGCTACTGTGTTTTTCCCGCGTTCTGCTACAGGCACGGTTGCAGATATAGATGGTAATTTTACGCTACAAACCAATAATTTACCAACCGATACACTGCATATTGAAGCATTAGGATATGCTACACATCTAAAAGTTTTAAACCATTCTAATCATGAATATACATTTAATGTAGAAATGGAACGCTCTGCAGCAGTATTAGACGGTATTACCATACATGCAAAAGGTGTGGACCCCGCACTATTGCTACTAAAACGAATAATAGAGCATAAACCTGTAAATAATCAAGATAAGGCTAACAGCTACAAGTATGAAGCTTATAATAAGTTAGAAGCGGATTTGCAGAGAATGACGAAAGAACAATTTGAAAAAATACCAATGCTTAAAAGCTATTCTTTCATATTTGATAATCTGGATTCTGAATCTGATACAAAACCTTATTTGCCTTTATATATGACCGAAACACTTTCGGATTACTATTTTCAAAATAACCCGAAAAAACAAAAGGAAATTATAAAAGCAAGTATGATAAAAGGTGTAAATAATGAAAGTATGGTTAAATACTTAGGTTCTTTATATCAAAATGTAAATGTGTATCGCAATTTTATTCCCGTTTTCGATAAAAAATTTGTTAGCCCTATTAGCAATGAAGGTGCTTTTTATTATAAATATACAATTATTGATACCCAAAAGGCTTATGGGCATAATATTATTCTAGTTCAGTTTAAGCCTAAACGTGCAAGCGAAAATTGTTTTACAGGCGATTTTTGGGTAGTAGATACTTTATATGCTTTAGAACGTATAAGCATGAATGTAGGCAAAGAAGTAAATATTAATTGGGTTGACAAGGTAAGTTTGTATCAAGAATTTGCACCCATAGACAGTTTCTGGTTTTGTACCAAAGATAAATTTATAGCCAACTTTACTTTTTATGGTGCAGATAAAATTCCGGGTATGATAGGCAGAAAAACGACTACATACCATCACATATCCATAAACGATACGGCTATAGACAGTGTATTAAATGACCCTAAACTGAAAGATGAAGTAATAAAATTAGATTCTGCAAAACAAAAAACAGATTTATGGTGGAGTAAAAATAGACCCGACAGCCTATCAAAAAACGAAAAAGCAATTTATAAAATGGTAGATACCATTAATGCTATGCCTATTACTACTTTATATAAAAATACCATTACGTTTCTTGCTGCCGGTGTTAAAGATATAGGGTTTATGGAGCTAGGCCCTTATTACTATATATATAGTAGTAATCCGGTTGAGGGTAATAGATTCAGAGTTTCTATAGGTAGTCCTAAAAAGTATAGAGACATTTATTTAACCTCCTATCTGGCTTATGGCGATAAAGATAATCGATTTAAATATGGTTTAGATGGCTTATGGGTTTTTAACCGCAATCCTAGAATGTATGTTTACGGGAAAGTTATTCACGACCTAAATCAAAGTTTTGATAATTTTAATCATTTCAAAACAGACAATTTATTTAGTTCTTTAATACGAAAACCGGGAATTGGTTGGAAACAAGCCTTTTTTGATAATGATAGAATAGAACTATTTAGAAGAAATCATTATGGATTAAGTAATATGTTGATACTGCAACATGTACAATATACACCTTATGCACCGCTGCCTTCTGCCGGAATATTTTATGATGTAAATGGTAAACCTTCTAATTCTGTTATCAGCTCCGAAATTGGCATCAATTTGAGATATGCCTATAGAGAGAAGTATTTAGAAGGTAGAATATTGCAAATTAATGTAGGCACAAAATACCCGGTTGTTGAGTTTGAAGTAAATGCAGGTGTAAAAGGTGTATTAAATAGTGCCTATAATTATCAAAAAGCCAGGCTGTCGGTAAAGGAGAATATTAACGTACCGCCATTTGGGCATGTTTTTTATAATATATATGCGGGTAAATATTTTAATACCTTACCTTATCCATTACTGGTAATACACCCGGGCAATGAATATTACTATTACGATAAATATACTTTTGAAATGATGAATTCGTACGAGTTTATTAGCGACCAATATGCAGGCTTCAATTTTGAACATACTATTGGCGGAGGCATTTTTAACTATATACCTTTGTTTAAAAAGCTAAAATTCAGACAGTTTTGGACAGCAAAAGGTATTATTGGCTCTTTAAGCAACGAGAATCAACAGTTAAATTTAAATAAAAACTATCCGTTTAGAACCTTGCAAGGTAATCCATATTTAGAAATGGGTACAGGGGTTTCAAATATTTTTCAAGTATTTAGGATTGATTTTGTATGGCGAATTACACCTAAGTTATTACCATCTGAATCAAAATCAAGATATTTTGGTATTTTCGTAAGTGCTCATTTTGAATTTTAATAATAATATATTGTATAATTAGAATCGTAATTAATATAAGGTAAATGACTGTTATACTGCATACACTAAAACAATTATTAAATAGTAAGGTGGAGCTTTACAACCAAAAAGATTTTATAGAAAAAGACCCTATCAGCATACCACATAAGTATTCTAAAAAACAAGATATTGAAATTGCCGGTCTTTTTGCGGCTATATTAGCTTGGGGTAACAGAACAACTATTATTAATAATACCAATAAGATAATGCAATTAATGGGTGATAAACCTTATGAGTTTATTATGAATCATGAACCGGAACAATTGAAACCATTTACAGATTTTGTACATAGAACATTTAATGCAACCGATTTGCTTTATTTTATTACTTTTCTACAATATCATTACCGCCAATACGAATCGTTAGAAAGTGCATTTGTGCCACTTCACGATTATTTTTCGCCCAATGTAGAGGCTGCTTTAGTACATTTTCATAATTATTTTTTCTCTTTCGAACACCCCGATAGAACTAAAAAACACATTGCAACACCTGTAAATAATTCTGCCTGTAAACGAATAAACATGTATTTAAGATGGATGGTAAGAAAAGATGAACAAGGGGTAGATTTTGGTATATGGACAAAAATAAAACCATCGCAGTTAATTTGCCCTCTTGATGTGCATGTGGCTCGTGTAGCTTATAGGCTACAGTTAATACCCGATTTAAAAGCTACTTGGCAAAATGCAGTTACACTTACAGCTTTTCTTAAAAAGCTGAATCCTAATGACCCAGTAATATATGACTATGCCTTATTTGGAATAGGCGTAGCTGAAAAAGTAGATTAATCTTTTACTTAAACGCTCTTTTCTATACCTTTGAAACAAATAATAGTTGTTATTATGAAAAAATGGATAGTAGCATTGCTTGTAGTTTTCTTTTTTGCATCGTGCGAAACGGATAATGCACCTTCTTTTACAAAACCCCAGCCGGCTGCCGGCAAGGAATTAGCTGCTTTTCCTAAAAAAATGCAAGGGGCGTTTATAAGTAATGATGAAATTTCTGTGCTTACAATTACAGATAATTTATTAACGATTTTGTATGATTTTGATGAGCGATTAGTACCCGAAAACTACCAAGCAGACGATGACGATAGTACTGAAAATAAAGAACAAGCGAAAGAAAACGGTTCAGCCAATAAAATGTATTATGTAGATAGTAAAAATAGTCTCTATTTTTTAAAAGGCGATTCTCTATATGCCGAAAACGATAATGTAGGCAAATTCGGAGTAAAAAGATTAGGGGGTGATACCCTATTAATGCACATTAATTTTACAGATACAATTTTTGAACTTACGAATAAGAATAATATACTAAAAGAATATAAAGGCAATTTATTTTTAAATGAGTATGCTGACTGGGAAAAAGAACATAATTCTTGGCATACCAGAAAACTAAGTCTTAAAAACGGACTACTTTCAATAGCTTTAATTACAACAAACGATGATTTAAATAATGTGCAACAAATGGATGAAAGTGCTGATACTGTTACCTACAATTTACAACCTACACATAAAGAGTTTAAAGACATACCTTATTCCGAAAACATAGATACCTTTTATAAAATGCGGAAGTATTAGGGGATTATAAAAAGTATTCTATTTTTAATGTCTAAATAGGGGATAACTTAGCATATTACCATAAAAGCCAACTGTTAAGTTGGCTTTTATTATAAACTATATGTTTGATTAGCCTTACCATGTTCTTTCATGATATGCCCTACAACAACTTGTTCTTTTCTGTGTGCAGCAATTACTGAAAAGAGAAATTACTATTAATAACGATACGATTACCAATATTGATTTTTTCATTTTTGATTGTTTTTTTGATTATTTATGAAATTATAAGAAAAAGAATTATATTAATTAAATATATTATCTGCGGTTATCATGGTTGCAATTGTTACGATTCCGTTCTTCTTTGCCGTGCCAACGCCCCGGTTCCCACCTGTGTCCTCTGTTAGTATGACCCCAGTGTCCTGATTCATATATGTAATCGGCTTGTGGTGGTTCTGCCCAGTGTCCACCAATAAATACATAAGTACCGTTTACCTCCTGCCAGTCTTCGTCTATCCAAATATGGCGTGGGCTGGGCGCTACACTACGCACATAAACAGGTCTTGCCGGACGCACATTTACATATATCTGAGCACTGGCTTCATATATGCTGCAAGACATGGCTATAACTAAACCTAATACTAATTTTTTATAATTTTTCATTAAAAATTATTTTATTCACCGTAATGCGACGGCTCGTTTGTGAAGAAGTTCACAACACAAAATTGAGACAATTCTACACGTTTATTTTATATAACCTTACGAAATAATTATATAATTTACAGATTGGTTTTATACCCTATCAGGTTGTAGCAACAGGAGAGGCTAGTGGGTATTTCAACTATTTTTCAAAACCGGCAAAGGCTTAAGATGGGCAATGAAAATGGGAACTACAATATTGATTTGCAGTCCCCTTCTTTTGGGTAGTCCCGAGCGGGGAAATGTCGAACCACTTGCATGAAGATTTGGAGGAAATTTATAAGGTCGCAGAGAAATTGAAGTTGTACTTTATACGTATTTGAATTCCTCAATTACATTGCCCGAGGTCTAAGTTCGAATCAATTGTTTTATTATACCTATAAATTCTTCAACAGGTTCCATAAACAATATTACATCCTCATATACAAAATCAACCATGTCGCCATAATCTCCCATTTGACGACAATCCATTATTTCTGAATACAATTGACTAAATTTTAGGGGAATTATGCCGGTTTTAATAAAATTCAACCCAAACTGTGTTTTAGTGCCGGCATGGGTTTTTGTTTCGATATTATTGTTTAATAATAATGCAGTAACAGCATAAAAACAGGCATAGTATAACCTGTTTACAGTAGCATTTCCGCTTCCGGTTTGGAACAGGGTTTTGGCATCATTTAATGCTTCATCTGCCTTTGCAAGTCGGTAAATAATATAATCTTGTTTATTCTCTATTGTCATAAAGCTATCCCTTCTTTTTGAATATTCCTGTATAAAGGGGTAATAGAATATTTATTTTCCCATTCTTGTTGAGAATAGACAAAAGTTGAGATTGCTTCTCCGGTTTGCAATTCTAAGTCATGGAGCTTATGCCTGAAAATTTGTCCGTCCTTCAATTTAACGGTTGGTCTATTGAGCAAAATAAGAATGTCCCAATCAGAATCGCTCCTTGCATTACCGGTAGCCCTTGAACCAAATAATATAACCCGTGCTGAACTATCGGTATCAGTTACAATTTTCTTAATTGCACCGGTAAAAACACTATTATTCATCACAATAATTCTTTTTACAAAGTTACTTTGTTTTGTTTAATTGCTACAATTTCAGATATTAATTGTATAAATAAACACTAAAAATATTATAATATTCTCTATTAAAAGCAGGAATTCGGCATGAGTCAGAGTATAGGTGTGCTCGCCAATCAGGTATCGATAGCTATCGTTAGGCTACCACTCCGACTTAATCAGGGGATTAAGCCGAACGCAAATGTTAATTATTATTTGGAACATTAAGACCAACTGAGCTTCGTAGTCCCGAGCGGGGAAATGTCGAACCAATTGTATGAAGATTTGATTGAAATTTATAAGGTGGCGCAGAAATTGAAGTTGTAATTACCTTGTACCTTTGACATTTTTTGTAAATTAGCTTTATGTATGAATGAGGCATTTGAATTAAAAGGTAAATGGTTTTTGCCAAGTAACCCTAATAATGTTGCTTATGGAATTGCAAAATTTGATCCTGACAATGGTACTTTTTTAGAACTCTTAGGAAGTTTTAACGGAAATTTTTTTGAACAAATCAATCCTAATCAAGATATAATATGGGGGATTACAAATGATAGTAAATGCATTATATAAATGTTTTGTAACGCATGAACAGGGACCTAATTTAAAACAGGGACAACCCATTGGGGAACCTATAATAAGGTATTACGCAAACTTTATTCTTGATGGGGCACATTTAAAGACAGAAGAATTATTTTTTGATAAATTGAGTGTTGAATTTTTCAACTTAGCTCAATGGCTTGGTTCTGATGGTTTCAAATTTGATGAAAATAGGTTTGAAATGATGAAAAATAAAGAATATAAAATACATTACAAACTTCCTGAGTCAATTAAATTTGTTATATCGCCCACTTTATCAGGTTGTTTTGAAATTATGGTAAAAACACCGGGATGGTCAAGGTACAATGAAAGCCAAACAATATCTCAATTGGCTGAAATTAATTTTGAAAGTAAAATTGAATTAAAATTTGAAGGTTTTTTGGAAGAAATGCGTAAATTTCAAAACTTCTTAACCTTGGGTCTTTATTCCGGTACTTACCCAATAAAAATGACACTCTCTCGAAAAACCTTAATTACAGATTTAGGTGAACAATTTGGCAATCAAAGATTTCCACAAAAACAAATTAATATTTCTTGTAGGTCAATAGGTGATAAAAAAACAAAAGAAATCAAACATCATTTTGAAATGTTATTTGATTATAGAAATATTAAAGATGTTTTTCAAGAAGTTTATCAAAAATGGAACAACTTACATACTCGCCTTGAACCAGCTTTTAATATTTTATTTGAGCAGTTCTACAATTCCCACAAATTTTCAGAAAATTCTTTTTTGAATTTAGCTCAAGCTATAGAAACATTTCATGCAAGAATGCATGAGAACACGAATAAAATGCCAAGAGAATCATTTGAAAAAATGAAGATTCATCTTCTTGATGTATCATTTACTGAATATCATAATTGGTTAAATGAAATATTTATATTTGGCAACATGCCAACATTGCAACAAAGACTTGATTATATGGTAGATAATTATTGGAATAGTCTGCTGGATAGTTTAGTTCCCAATAAAAAAGAATTTACAAAAAAAATAAAAAAATCTCGTAATTATTATACACATTATTCCCTTTCGGAGGAGAAAAAAGCGCCCAAAGGAGTAGAATTATATGAACTTGCGCAGCCACTAAAAGTAATATTATGTATTGCAATTTTGCAAAATATTGGCTTTTCAAAAGAACTCATGGAAGAAATATTTAAAAATGGTTTTATTGGTTTTAAAGGATAAAGTATATTATTAAATACCGAAAATAACGCTGTTAGAACATGCTGTACTATTGAAATATCTTCATCCCTGCATTATATTTTATTGCGCTTGTACAGGTGCAACCTCAATTATTTCCCATTCATTTAAATTTATTCCTCTAAAAAATTCGTTGTATCTATCCTGATGAATTGCAATACATAATAAATCGGTTGGTCTTGATAATCCTACATATGCCATTTTTACCGACTCTATATGTCTTAATCTATTGTCGTTGAATGTTTGACCAAGAAACTGATTCTGCAAGCGTTCTGATTCGTGATGTCCATGATAAGAAGATTCTAAATAAAGTGTTGCAGAATGTGTCTGACCCTTAACAGCATGAACTGTTGTTATTTCAATATCTAAATTGCCAAATTTAATATTGTTAGCACCCGAGGGTTCTTGATTTTGCCTTTGCTCTTCTACATTTATTTGAATAATCTTATCAATAAATGCTCGACTTTTATTAATTTGTTTGTCAAATAACCTTAAAAAATCAGGAATGTAATTTTTTAATTCGTTTAAAACTTCATCAGTTCTTATCTTTATAATGTCAAATGACCAATTATAAATATTTAACTGAAACGTATGGTAATTGTTATCACCTTTTATTTCGCTCATTCCTTTAATTTTATCAATTAGTTTTTTCTTTGTATAATTTCTATTATCGGAATCAAAAATTTCCTCTATTCGTAATATTTTTAGTAAGGCATTAAGTATGTTTTTCCTTATAGGCTCTAAAGTATTTTTATTCTTTTCAAAATACAATAAGTAAGCTTTCAAACAAGGATAATCAATTTTTTTATTGTGACCTTCTTTGCTATAATCAATATAATAATCAACCAAACGAACTTTGTTAGGCTTATCCTTTTCAACTTGTGTTTTCCAATCAGAATTCCAAGCTATAACCTTAACTGGATGTTTCGGAATGAGGGGAAATTGATTATTTTCTTGCAATAATTGGATTGTATTAAGAAAAGTAGGAATTACATTTTGAATTGTTCCTGTAGAAAATTTTAGTATGTACGGCTTAATTGTTCCCGGATTTAATCCCACTATTCCAAAACCTTGAGGACGATGCAAAGCAAAACAATTGACTAAATTTGCGAGTAAAGGAGTTAGTCTTTGGCTGCCATTTAATGGTAGGACAATATTTCTGTCATTCCAAATATTATCCGACTTAACTTCTCCATTGTATATGGACTGATTTTTATCGCCAATTCTTTGGTACGAGGTAACACTTCTATTTTCATCAAAGAATATTTTTTCAAGCAAATCGTATTGATGAAAATCCATATCTTGCATTTCATCAACGAAAACATAATCAAAACGTTTTTGCAAAAGTAATTTTACAAAAGGGTGGTCTTGAAGATACCATTTTGCTAAAAAATAGCTATCATTATAATTTAAAATGCCAATATTTAATAATTCTTTTTTAACTTCAACTACTTTCTTATAAGTGTCGGTATTATTTCCTGCCTTTGGTATTGTAATGGTTTCTCGGGAATAAAAATGAACTAATTCAAGTCCTCGTACACTTAATTCTTCTATAAAATTAGAATATTTATTACCGAATCGTTTTTTCAAGCCTACTTTTAAGCGCCTTGGATATTTATATTCAAATTGTTCTTTAAAAATATCGCTATCTATTCTAATTGGCTTTTTTTTCTTCCATTGGCAATAAAAAGGGATTGCTAAAAATTCATTTACAAAACTCTGAATAGTTCCGATGAAGTTTGGATATGAAAAAAGTTTTGGGCAGTGTTTTTGAATTTTATGTTTTATTTCATCAATTGCAGCGTTAGTATGTGATAGAACGAGAATACCTGAACCATCCTCAAATGGTAATTTCTTTTCAATAATTAGGAGTTTTGCTAATAAAGCGGTTGTTTTTCCACTACCTGGGACTGCTTGTAAGTCTATTGTACTAAGATTTTTGATAAAAGTTCTCCGCTCCTCATCAAAGGTCTTGCCTTGTGGAAGCAGGATATTTTGGGCATACATTATATCGTCTTCTGTAATATTAATTGCCTGCGGCATAACGAATAGCTTTTACCAAATAGTTTATTGAATCATCTTCATTGTTAGCGTTAATAATAATCTCCTTGTTTACTTTCATTCCTTTCTCTACCTCTGATAAATCTTTATCTATTGCATTTGCAATTTGATAGGCAATTTCGGTTTTATCTAAAACCTTGTTTATTAATTTTTTGGCAAGTTCTTTTTCAAAGTCCGTATCCCAATCAGTTCCGGTATGAATTGATTTGACTACTGTTTGAAACGTTTGTGTTAGGCTGACAGATTTAAATAAACTGTATTCTAAAGTCCAATTTGGAGCAATAAAATACTGAACATTTTTTTCTGATTTTGCTCTTAAAGCCATTATCTTTTGCTGTGTTTCAGTGTTAATTGTATCTGTATCTCCTTTTAAATAAATTTTATTTCCTTCTGCGGTTTGCGATAATTGATATTCTCTAACATCTGAATCAGTCAAAATTGCAATTGGTATAATCATGTCTGGCAATGCTTTACGAAGGAAAATATTTGCATACTTAGTAAAAGCCAAGTTGCCAACATTTACAATCGAAATACCCATTTCGTTAGATTGATTCCAATATTTTTAGCAATACTTGAAATTAATATCTCCTCAGCCCAACCTTCGACCAATAAAATGCCCTTAGCAAAAAATAAATTTGCTTTTGTAACATCAAGAAATTTTTCTAAAAATTTATAATCATCCCCTCCAAGTTTGGTATAATTAGCCCCCATAGGATAAACTTTTCCATTGTTACAGATAATTAAATTTTCAAGTTTAAGTTTTGATGCTAAATTTGGGCTATGGGTTGTTAATATTAATTGAATAGTTTCTTGTTTTTGAAAGGATTCAATCACCTGCATTTGTGCCTGTGGGTGAAGGTGCGCTTCCAACTCTTCAATTAAGCCTAATCTAATACCACTCCAATTGCTTTTATTTAAGTGCAGAAGTTCAGCAGCCATAAAAAGTCTATTTAGTGTTCCTAATCCCGGATTTGGCTCGTTTTGTAGTGAAAGGGTTAGTTTTTCGAGAATACTTTTTATGTCATTTGATGCGGCTTCAAATTCAGTTTCATAGTCATTGCCATAAAATGTTTTGATGTAACCATCTATTTTATCCTTAATTATTTTTCCATCTTGAGGTCTGAAAACTTGCGGTTCTTCTCCTTCAACAATTGTTGTAATTTCAAATTCGCCTTTAAAATATTTTTTTAGATTTCCTCTTAGCCCTTCAAATATTTTTACCAATTCATGGTCTTTTTCTTTTCCTTTAAAAGCAGAATCACCTAAAAGTATTTGGGAAAGCCTTGAATTTCTTTTTGCTATTAACTCGTTTTCAGCATCACGAAGAGGTTTTAAATAAGTAGCTTTTAGATATTCCTTTGCTTCGGCAGTAAGTTGGTATCCATCATTATCAATACCAGCTTTCACATCGCTTGGCAAAATTTTTTTTCCTTGTCTTTTAACATCATAAATAACTCTTAGGACTGGCTTCGCAGCCTCTCCAGTTCCTTCCCAACCCAACCATTCAGTAAAATTTTTTGCTTCATCAGCAATTAAACCTTTAAAATTCAATTCAATTCTAAAACGAGAAGTGTCATTATAAAAGTCCTTTTCATCAACTTTGATATAATCATAGCTATGTGTTTTCAGTACAAGTTTAATAGCATCAATAATCGCAGTTTTACCGGAATCATTTTCACCGATAACAACATTTAAACCCTTATTTAGGTTTAAATCTAAGTTTGGTAAGCTATCTGTCGTCATTTCAACATCAGTTCCAAACTTTCTAAAATTCCAAAGCTTAATATTTGATATGAACATTGTTATTATTTTTATTACACCAATGTGTTATTGATAGTAAAATGATTATTCAAGACAAAAATTAAATATCAATTTTTCACTCAATCAACACCGCTTTCTGCAATAACATTTGGCTATTGGCATAAAATGGTACATCTGTTTTGCCTAAGATGCTTGACGGTAAGGTTGTCATTTCATTCAGGTTGTCAATAAAGATATCTTTTATTGGTCCTAAATTTTTTATGTGTATAGACTCTCTCATCACTTTCAAGTATTCTCGCAAAGATAAGTGATTATAAAGGTGTATGAAAATGCGATATAAAAAAAGCAACCAATTTTCATTGTTGCTTTTTTTCTTCGTAGGCTCGACAGGGGAAATGTCGAACCAAATATGGGATGATTTGATAAAAATTTACAATGTTGCGCAGAGGCTAAAACTATAAATTTCAACAACTCTTTTTCTCAATTTCAATTAAGCAATCGTTAGATTTGTCCTATGCAATTTTAATTATGGAAGCATTTATTAATAGTTTTTCCTGTGATCTATTTTGGTTCAAAGTAACACCTAATTTTATCACATTCGGGAGTAAAGACCTGCCTGACAAAGTTCATGTAACAGTAGCGTTTAATGGTAATAATGATACTGAAATTAACCTTCACATATCTAAAAATACGCCTGCAAAAGACAAGCCCAAAATTACTGTTGCGACAGTAAAGAAAAGCGACCTTGATGACGTGTTCCCATTTATTGGAAAAGCTATGCTTAGTTGTATACTGACAAGGGTGGATCATGTCGAATTTAAAAAAATCTATGACAACTTCCATATAATAAACAATAGTAGGAAGAAAAGGAGCCGTGAGATAGAAAAGCAATTGATAAGGATTTTCAAGCCGATATCGAGACTAACTAAAAATAGAACAAAGCTTGAAATTAGGGGTTCTCTTAACGATACTTTTGATAGCTTTCAAAAAGGGTTATCTATGAAAAAGTTCGTACCGGATTCAATGGAATTTGGTGTACAAAAGAAAATCAAATCAGGTTTAGTAGCTTTTCAGGACGCTGAAAATTATTACATTAAAATTGACGGTCGTTGGTTTAAAATGAATAGTTTTACAATAAATGGTATCCTTATTTCCATTTTGGGGAGAGCGTTGGCAAATGTAGTTATTGAGCATTTCTACCGTTCTCTTAACAGGATACAAAGCTGTAAATCATACAGCGATAGTAGGGAGTTTGACAAACCTATCCGGCTATACAAAACAGGCAATGGTTAAGGTCTATATTTCGATCGTATTGTACTAATCTCATTGCACAATTGCTTTGCCGTTAATTTATCAAAGGTAATTTTGAGGTATTTACACCCCTAATATTTCATTACCAAATTCATTAACTAAAGCTTTCTGATAATCGAACTTCGTTGCCAAGGCACAGCCATTGTAAAATGGTTCAACAGCTAAATAGCGTTGCTTATATAACTCTTTCCCTGCTTTATCTATGTGATACCAACCGATACTATCCATAGCGGTTGCATAATTCTTATGGAAAATGCCCAAATCTAAAAAATCCATTCTATTAAGCCTATTGCCGTTGATATCTATGTGACACCATAGCCCGCTGCTCTGCTTTACACATGCATATCCGTCTTTAAAGTCGCCACAATACACATAGTATTCTGTGTATATTTTAATACCGTGTAGGTCAATATGAAAGTATCTATTCTTCTCATCACGAACAGTACAGATATTTTCCTGATAATTGCCAGCCCAAGAAAATACATTTGAATATGCATGTTCGCCCTTTTCATTCAGATGCAACCAATTCCCATTTTTTACGACGGCTGCCCTATTGCAGTAATACCCGAAAGTCCGTTGATACCTGTCAATATATAATGGATTGCCGTAACTATCAATGTGGTATGCTCCGGTGATATCCTTTACTGGAGCGATACCTGGAGCATGAAATTTTAATACCTCACTAAAAAATTTGCCCAAGATGGGTTGGTCGTTAAATATATAGTGCGTGTTATCTGCCGATACTTTTATGTCTTGCCAATTCATTAGTTCAATAATTTGTGTTTGAGTTTTGAAATTTGGTGTTCAGATATTCCACAAGAAATTAAATAAGGCTCAATTCCACCGCTATTACTTATTATGTCAAGAACTAAGTTTAATCGGGGAAGGCTTACATC
The DNA here is from genome assembly GCA_903929195.1 of uncultured Bacteroidota bacterium. Classification (GTDB taxonomy): domain Bacteria; phylum Bacteroidota; class Bacteroidia; order Chitinophagales; family Chitinophagaceae; genus CAIYTT01. Next base: position 29,018 of record CAIYTT010000071.1, on the reverse strand, counting down.
AACTTCACTTGCTAAATAGTCGGCGTAAATAAGTTCCTTTGGAGTGTCCACAAGCAAATGTAAAATTGATATAAAGATTCCCGTTCTGTCTTTTCCGGCAAAACAATGGATAGCAACCGAACCGCTGTCTTCATCAATAATTGCTTCTAAAGCGTGTTTGATTTTATCATTGCACCCAATAGCAAAAAAGCGGTAAGCAATTTCTTCATTTGTCCCCTGATTATGATTTTGTTTAAACCAATCTGGTTGGTTCCACGGGTCAAGCTGTGCTTTTATGTATTTGAATTTGGTCAGGGTTTGCTCTGAGTATGGTTTTTCATCAATTTCCTTGTCTGCTCTTAAATCAATTACAGTTTTGATGTTCTTTTCCTTGAGCAATTCGTTAAATCTATCTTCATCCTGAAATAATGTCATAGTAGCCGTTCTAAAAATTCTGCCACTTTTTATTTTAGCGTTGTGTGTACTTATATCTCTAAAATTCCAAAGGAAATCTCTATTGTAAATCCATTCACAAAACTTTTTGGTGTCATTCAGGTTTTCAGGCGTAACCAGTGTTTTGAGAGCTGAATAAAAGAAATCAAGCAATTTTCTCTTCTGCTGGTTAGCATCAGGCAAAAACAACGTACCCTTCAGCTCATAAAAAATTTCTTGTTCTTCTTTGGTTAAAACATTTGCAATAAAATACTTAGGAAGGAAATTGAACTTGGTGTATCCTTTGGAAAGGTGATTTAATTGAATAGCAATTTGTAAAGCAATATTGTAAAAAAAATAAAATTGGTAACCGTCACTTCTTCTATGCATACAAGAACAGCTTTCAAATTCGTAAACAAATTTGTCGGTTAAATCAGCAATCATCTTTACGTTTGACTTACAGTTCTCTTTATGCTCTTTGACAATACGATGCAAGTAACATATAATATCGTGCCTTGCAGGTTGCTTTTCATAAAGAACTGTTTCCTCAATATTTGTAATTTCCGAACCAAGATAATTCCGATTAATTTCTGAAAGGTTGGTACAAATCGCAAATTCGATTTTAGGTTGATGTTTAAAATAAGCAACCACTTTATTTCTCATGGCAACCTCTATGATGTATTGAATTTCTTCCGCAAACACCCTATGAAGTTGATCAATCAAAGTAACTGCCTCAAAATCATCATTTACCAAAAGCTGAATATCAATATCTGAATTTGGAGTTGCTTCCTTCCTGCCAAATGATCCATACAATAATGCAACTTCAATGCCCTCAATGGCAGGTATTGTGCTTCTTAGCTGGTCAATCGTTTTTATCTGTTTCATTTATTTTTTAAAATTTTTGAATAATGGATTCAGCTTTTTACTTTGAAAATGGCTTGCGCATATTACATGTCATACAAAGCGGTTTTGATTTATAGTTTTTTGCGAGTTCCTTGTAGGCGGTACTTCGCAATACATCTTCTATGGTTGTTTCATTAATATTGCCAAAATCGCCTAATGACTTCCTTAGATTGTCAGGTGCGCAGCAGGGAGATATTTTTCCGGTTGCAGAGATCCATAGTTCTTTATTTAGGAACGGACATTCGTACTCATCCGGTACTGCTTTATTTTCATTACAGGTAAGAGGTGTAACGTTTTCCAAAATCACTTTTTCGCCGTTAGGTTTCCTGTATTTCTCTTGAGCATCGTATGCCTGCTGAACAAACAAATTCCAACTATTTATACTCTCAGTTGATGTCTTCATTGAAAGGTTTTTTATTTCATCAAAGTGTGCCCAAAGCTGATGACCTTTAACCCTGTCAACACCAAGCGATGCAGCCAATTTTACTATATCAGCCAATTCGTGCATATTGTTTTGCATGAACGTCAACTGAAATGTTACCCGGCAGAAATAGCCTGTATTTGCAAAGTGTTCATCCCGGTATTTGATAAATTCCCTCACATTTTCAATAGCCTTTTCAAAGTCAATGCCAAGCATCACCTTTTCTGCGGTTTCTTTAGTTGCCCCGTTCCAACTAATCTTTACATCGGTTGTGTTGGGTACAATTAATTCTGCCCATTCTGTAACAGTTTTCTTAGGGAATGTCCCATTGGTAGTAAGGTTAATTTTTATATTCTTTGTTCTTGCGATAGTAAATATTTTGTCAAACTCTTTGTAGAGCAAGGGTTCTCCCATTGTAGATGGAATTATTTCTTTTACACCTAATTTTTCTGCTTGTAGAAAAATATCTTCGACAATCCTAAATTCCATTCTTCTGCGTTTAACACCTGTTTCTTTGAATAGTGTCGGTATGAAATCGCTATAAGGGCTGTGTTCTTCGCACATTATGCATTTCAAATTGCAATCTTCAGGATTGGTATCAATTGTGATTCTCCAGAAGCTTTTCGGAGCAATCAATGATTGGTAAATGTTTAGTAATTCACTACAATGGTCATAAATAGTCGGTACATTTCCGTTCTCGGCTAATAAATAGCCTCTTTCGCCATAGCGTTTTAATAATTCAGGGTTATTCAGGGCAAACTTCATTTGTTCAGCCAAAGAATTTTTATTCCTGTGTTCAAACAAAAGCCCATTTACTTTATGCTGAACATACTCGGCCATTCCTCCAAAATTTGCTGTTATAACCGGAATATTGCAAGCCTGGGCCTCATGTATTACAAGCGGGGAATTTTCAACCCATATTGATGGGACTACAATACAATCAACATGAGAAAAAACATCATTTGCCATGTTGTGGTTGATATATTCTCCGGCAAATTCAATTTTGTTTTTAGCGGTTGCAGCCATCTGTTTTAAAGCATCTGTACTTTGTCCATTATTCCTGCCATATATTTTTAGGGTAGCTGGTTCTTCTATTTGCTTAAATGCTTCAATGAGTTGGTTAATCCCTTTTGCCGGAATATGAGTGCCGATATAGCCGAACGTAAAATTCCTTTCCTTTTTTGATTGCTTTGATAGTGTCAAATATTCTGTTGGAAAACCATAATCCAAATAAATAATTTTGTTACTCGGAATAGAAAAATCGTTGATAAAACGATTGCGCAAGTAGTTTGATGGGGCTATGAATAAATCCACTTTATCAATTATGGTTTTCGTTTCGATCATTCTTTGGTGAACCCAATTACTCCATTGTTCAATATCCTGCCGTATATTTTCTTCCTTGCCACTGAAATATACCTTGTAGCAGTCCGTCGCACATTTGGAATTTTGTTGTCCTGAACATAATTGAAAATTATTTTCTTGCCCAATGTTGCGAGTTAAAAATTGTCCTCTTGGACACATCAGCCAAAAGTCATGCAAAGTGAAAACGATTGGAATTTTATATCGGTTGAGTTCATCTACAATTCCGGTTGAGAGGTGGTTGAGATGCCCGATATGAGCAATGTCCGGCTTTAACTCTCTAATGAGTGCGGCAAAGTTTTCATCAATTTGTTTATGCCGGTATCCATCTTTGCCCTGCGGATTATTTACAAAGAATAAATCAAGTTGATCATTCTGTTTTTCATGCCTGATTCCAAAATCAGGTGAATAAGGGTTTTCTTCTCGTGTAAATATGGATACCTGATGCCGTTTAGAAAGTTCGTTGCAAACGGATTGGCTGTAAACTTCTGAGCCAGCATTGTAATTTGGTGGGTAGCCATGTATGATTTTTAGTATGTGCATTAGTATATGATTTGAAATTCTGATTGTTTTTCTTTTTTGAATAAATAGTTGGGATGGTCGCACCAGTAAGCTGTTTTTAGTAGATTTTGTAGGAGTACAATTACTAAACACTTTTCTTCTTTCGGCGGTATTCCTTTTTGAGAAAGGAATGACGGCATTACTATTGCAAGTTTTTTGCCTTCTTTACTGGCTGAAACATAAGGCAAGACTTTATACAGCATTGCCTTATCAATGCTTCTATCCCAACCCTGAAGCATAAAATGGTGCGTTAAGTAAAATTCCAAAATTTGGTTTTGCATATTTGTATGGCATTTATTAACTATAGCAAATGTGAAAAATAAAGGAATGCACTTTGGGCATGGTGAAATATTTCCCCCTATATTTGGTAAATAATTGACAATATAAATGAGTGAATTAGCATTTAATGGAGGTGTAAAAAGGATTTTGGCTTTTAATAAATTGAAAGTATTTCTTGCAAATCCAGGAAAGTTCTGCTTAATCGTCCTTGGGTCACGTGGCACGGGTAAACATTTTGCAATTGAACAGGCTTTTGCTCAGATAAATTCAAATGCAAATAAAGAATTATGCTTAGGGAAATTAGAGTTTATTTCTTCGTCAAATTTCCCAACCAAGGAGGGTGAAATAGATGACTTATTCAATGAACATAGTTACCAAACAATTGTGGTAGAAGATGTCGAAAATCTTACAGAGGAGCAACAATTTTTACTATTTAAGGGACTTTCAACTACTGATGGAACTTTTGGAATAAGTAAAAAAACCAACTTACGTGTTGTTTTTACATCTTCAATGGATATCGAAGCACTTCGTGAAGATAAAAACCAATTGCAAGGTTATTTTTGGGATAGAATTAGCCAATTAGTAATTGTATTTCCTTCCTTTAGTGATGAGGATAATGTAATAAAAGATTTTTATGCGACTTGGGATAAAATGAGTTTTCAAAAGACAATGGGCTTTGAACATTTTGCAAATGCCCCCAAAAACACCGATTTGCAAAAATTTCTTGAAGATAATGTATCTAAATTTCAAGGCGGGTTTCGTGATTTGGACAAATTGGCTTGCATGTATTTTAACTACCGTATTTTACATTATCGAGAGACTAAAAAACTATCAGAAAGTATAGAAAAGCAAATTGTAAAAGATATAAAAGATGATTTTTTTAGCAAAACACAACTGCATAACAATTCTGGTAACGAGTTAAGCCAATTCCAAATTCAGCGTGGTTTTTCTATGCTTGATCTGAATGCCCAATTTAGAATTCAAGTAAGAAAATGGGCAATCAAAGAATATGGTACAATTTTAAAAGCCGAAAAAGCATTGGGATTAGGAGCCGGTACTATGAAAAATTATATTGCCAAGAATTTCCCTAAATCCCAGAGTAAGAAGAAGGATCAATGAGTATATGCACGCCCCAAAACCTTACGCCAGTAACATCTCCAATTTTCCTTTCCATTTTTCCCAATCAGGCATTTCTTTTGTTTGGAGAGCGATGAACTTTTGGGTATGGTCTCTATGTACAAGATGGCAAAGTTCATGAATGATAACATACTCTATGCAGTGTTTGGGTGCTTTAATTAATTCGGGGTTCAAGATGATTTTCCCTTTTGTGGTGCAGCTACCCCAGCGGGTAGGCATTTCCTGAATTATCAGCTCTTTTGGTGCAACATTATACTTTTTGAACCGCTGTATCAGCGGTTCGGCTATTGCAGCAAATTTCTCCTTTGCTTTATCTCTGTACCATTGTTTCAATAATTCCTGCACATTTTTTTTGTCCTTAGTCACCACCTCTATTTCACGACCCTTATACTTCACCTCATTTTTTTGGGCCAGGGTAACTCTAAGTAGGTATTGCCTTCCTAAATAAAGATGTGTTTCTCCACTTACATATTTCCGAACGGGTGTTTTAGGGTGAAAGGACAAAAAGAACCCCTGCTGCTTTATAATCCAAGCTGCCCTGAGTTTCACTTTTGTTTTAATCTTATCTATTGTTGCATCTATCGGGGCTTTTACCCATACTTCCATATCGGGCGAAATAGTAATACCCAATGATTTTCTATCGGAATAACTTAAATGAAAATCTATTTGCTTTGAACCAAATTGAATGAAATCCCCCGCCATTATTTATACCTGATTTTTGCTACTTCTACAATACCCTCAGCTATGGTATCTATCTCTTCAAATGAAATAGATAGCTGGTATTTATCTCTTACTTCATCAATTAAATAGTCGCCAATTTGATGCACCATTCTTTTTTGAATATCCATATTGTTGGGGGTGTGCCAATCTACTTTTATGAGTTGCCGAATAATTTCATCTGCTTTTAAGGCAATGTCCGTGGCAATGATCTGAAGAGTCTGCGTGTCTGTTAGTTTACTCTCTAATCCTTCTCTAGTAATACCATAGAATGCTTTGACTATAGGTTTATCCTTTAATTCTTCAGGTATTTCGGAATCGGTGCCGGATAAGACACTATTCATAATGTCGGTGACCTTCTTTAGTTTTTGGGCATCGTTTATCCTGCCGTCTTCATGTGCTTTGATTATTTCCTTGAGCATCTCTGAAAACTTTTTATAGAAGGCAGGATCTTCTTCCATCTTTTCCGAAATATGCTTTGCTGTCCGGGATGCGATTTTATCTGCTTTGGCGGCATCACCCATTGTCTTCTCTACTTCATGCTTAAATTTCTCTTTATCAAAAATGTTAACCAATTCCGTAATGATTTCTACTTTTTCGGTTGTGATGTGGGTATCTATCAACTTTTGAATCTGCCCCTCATATTGCTTGTAATCAATGGCATCTGAATAGCGTTGTAAAACGGCACTCCGTAATTTTATAAAAAAGGCTAAATCCTCTTTGTACCTACCTATAGTAGCTTCGTCATTGTCTTTATGAAACTGGATAGCTGATAATGCCATTTTCAAAACCCGTGCATAGGCTGCCAGTTTATCATAGAATACTACCCTTATTGCTTCGTCTTTCAATAGCTGCTGGTAAGCTTCTGCGTCCTTCTTATTACCAATGGTTTTGAAAATATCCCACAATTCCGAGCGTTTCTGCGGCAGTTTTTTTATTTCTTCGATAATATTGGTTAGCGTTCCAGCTAAGTCGTTTTCATCAAATTCTTCAAATGATGAATACAACACCAATGCTTCGTCTAATACATCCAACACCCCATAGTAATCAATGATATAGCCGTAGTCTTTATCCGGGTATATCCGGTTGACACGGGCTATAGCTTGCAATAATGTATGTCCCTGCAATTTTCTTGTCAGGTACAGAACAGTGTTCTGCGGTACATCAAAACCGGTAAGGAGTTTATCTACCACAATGATAATTTCGGGGTCTTTTTGGTTTTTAAACCTGCTGATGATGTTTTTATTGTAACGTTTTGAGTTGCCATGCTCATCCATCATTTTGTTCCAAAAGGATTTCAATCTATCCGATGTTTCTCCATAAGCACTATCCTCACCTTCTCTGTCATCTGGTGCAGAAATTACCACTGCACTGCTAACCAAGCCTATTTCATCCAAAAACGATTTATATTTAATGGCAGCATCCTTAGTAGGGGTAACCAATTGTCCTTTGAAGGGTGTTTTACCCTGAAAATTATCCCTAAAATGCCTACTTATATCCCAACATATAGCATAAATTTTCTGCTCTGCGGTGTTTAGTTGATCGGCCCTGCTAAACTTCTTTTTTAAATCGGCCTTTTGGTAATCAGTCAGCGGTTCTGATACCATATCAAAAAATACATCTAATGGCTTGTCATTTACATTTTGATAGGCGTGCCGCCCCTCATACAGTAAGGGGACAACTGCTTTATCCTGTACTGCTTTATCTACGGTGTATCTGTCTATCTCACCACCAAAAATATCTGATGTCTTTTTGTCCTTTTTAAATAAAGGTGTTCCGGTAAATGCAATGAAACAGGCATTTGGTAGCGTTTTTTGCATTTCTATATTAAAAGTGCCATGCTGTGTCCGATGCCCTTCATCTACTAAAACAAAAATATTGGGATCATCTATTTTACCAACCCTTTTTACTGCTGTTTCAAATTTGTTGATGATTGTGGTTACTACGGCATCGCTTTTGCTCAACAACAAATCTGCCAAACGCTGTCCGGTTGCAGCATTTTCTACAATCATGCCACACTTGCGGAACGTACCGGTTATTTGCTCATCTAAGTCGGTACGGTCGGTTACCAATATGATTTTGGGGTTAAGGATTGATTTATCCAAGGCTATCGCCTGGGCGAGCATCACCATTGTTAACGACTTGCCGCTACCTTGAGTATGCCATATTACACCACCTTTCCTTTTGCCATTTTCCAAATGGTTAATCCGTTGCATAGCCTTTTTAATCGCAAAGAACTGCTGGTAGCGGGCTATCTTCTTTTCCCCATCATCAAACAATGTGAAATTGTAGGTAAAATCTAACAAGCGGGTTGGGCTGCATAATCCAAATAGGTATTCATCCTGCACTGAAGGCAAAATGTGTTCCTGTTCTACCTCATCAAAGTGCGTTTTTACATACTTATACCGGTCAGTAAAGAGCTTTGCATTCTGTTCCCTGCTCAACGGCATATTCTTTAATGCTATTAATGTCGCTCTGTAATTCTTTTCTTCGACAGGGGATGAGAACTTTTCTTCCCAATGTGCCCAAAATTTTTCGGCTGTTCCATTGGTGGCATAACTACCTTCATTTGTTGTAATACTTAATATTATCTGTGCATACACGTACAAACCTCTTATTCCGTCTTCCTGCTGGTTGCGTAAATGCTGTGAAATGGCTTGTTGCAGGGGCGATTTCATATCAGGGCGCTTGCACTCTATAATGCAAAGTGGGATGCCGTTGACAAACAAAACAAGATCAGGTATGTAATGCTCCTTACTGGTACTGCGCATTACACTATACTCTTCCGTTACATGAAATACATTGTTGTTTATATTGAGCCAATCAATGTAATGAAGCCGGAAACTTTTCTTGTCGCCATCAATACTTTGCTCAAAATCTTTACCTAATGTGATAAGATTGTAGGCTGTTTCGCAAGCGGAAATATACCCCTCGTTCATGGGTAAATCCTTTAATGCCTGTATGCCGTTTTGGATATTAGCATCGGTAAAAATGGCTGTTTTAGTAGAACTTACTTTAATGCTATTAATATTATTTAATTGCTTCCGCAGCACTTCTTCTAGCAATACGTTGGTAGTTTTATTGCCACGTAATGCCAATGCTTCTTCCTTGCCAAGATAGGTATAACCCAGCCTTTGCAGTAATTGCAAAGCAGGTATTTGGCTTATATGATCTTCTTTAAAACTTGGTGTGTGCATTGCTTTTTCTGTAAGTCTGTCTAAAAGTCTATCTAAAGTTTAGCTAAGTCTGTCTAAAGTTTAGCTAAATATCTGTCTTCAATTTCCACATCGGATAACGCTTTGTCCCTTTATTTTCAACTACTTGTTCCTTTTTAGATAGGGAATAAAGCAAGTTTCTTATCTTATTTTTCTTCTGTTCTTTATCTAAAATAGCCGGAAGTTTATCTAAAAGCAGATTGTCTATTTCCTCCTTAGTTACCTGACCATAGTTTTTAATATATTCCAGTACCATATCTTTAAAGTACTTATCATCGAAGGATTTATTTTTAATATATTGTGCTTTTTTGCCTGTTATTTTAGCTACTGAAGCTGATACGTAATAACCAGGACTTCTCCCTTCTATCAATTTTTGCTTTTTGAGGAAGTCCGCAGCATCTTTAGTTATAGCTATTTTCTTTTGAACCCTGTCCAAAAGAATAACAGTTTTAAGATCTAAATTTTGGTTCTCAATGAGTAGTTTTGAATAATTGACATCTATTTCATGCCCATATATTTCCAAAATAACCTTGTCGCTTTGCGATTTTGAATAGTCAGGTAATGGGAAATACCTTTTCTTTTGTTCAAGAAACATGGTATGGATACCATAGCCTACGGTATCAATCATACCCAAATTCACCATCGCTTTTGCTAGCCATTGATTCCGGTATTTTTCTGGGGTCTTATCCCCGAAAAAATACTCATCGGGTGAACCGGAGAAAAAGTTGCCTGAATTTTGAAATACTAATTTGTCTGTTTTTTCTGTAATAATAATGCGAGACTGCATGGTGTAGTCCTCGTGGGCTATTGCATTGTTCATCGCTTCCAAAATTACCCTTGTTTCATACTTATTAACCGAAACAGCAAGCAACTGGTTGTCAGGGAAAAATTTGTACTGGTAATTACGGATGCGTTGTAAAATTTTTGTTGTGTTCAGCAGTAGCGGCATACAATAGTGCTCATACGCTTTCTCATTCGTATCCAGCTTCCATGTAATTTCTGAAATAAAGGGGAGTAGGTAATGAGATGATTCTGCCTTACCTAATAGTATTAAAGCAGTACGGGTAATTTTGCCATTGACCGTTATTTTTGCCTTGTCTAATAACTTAACTGTATCCCAATTGTCAATTTCAGAATAGTAGTCTTCATTTATACATTTGTCTTTAAATTTTTGCTTTGCCACCTGTAGTGCCTGCGTATCTAAATCATCTACAGTAGCATTATCTACAACTTTTGCACTCCAATCTTCCAGAGAATTGTAAATATACCGGACATAATCAGGATATAGTTTTAAATCGGTTTTATGGCTGTTAATCCGGATATACGCTTTCTTCTGAAATACTACCGGTTCTGCTTTTGCTGCCGGGATACGAAATAAGACAATGGGTTTGTCTTGAACAGTAAATTCATGAATTTCAAAATTTACTTTAGGAGATAGTAGCGTCCTGAGCCATAATTCAAAATCCTGATTCCCGATCTTGCTTGTACGAGGTACAAAATTTGTACCTACTATTTTATGCGAACCATCTTCAATACCAAGCACCAAGTAACCGAAATCCTTATTGGCAATGCAAGCACCATTAGACAAAGCAGAGATGTACTCTCCAATTCCTTCGGTCGATACGCTTGCATGATGGGAAGCTACATTAGTTTTGAATTCAAACCATGCATCCTCATAAGGCTGGCTTATGAGTTCTTTTAAAACCTTTTCTAATTCTGTACTGGTCATAATTCAATACTATTTTACAATGCTATTTTGTAGTTCGGCCAATATTCTTGGGCAATGTTTTTTTCTGATGAATTAAGCTTTATGCGTTTATTAGATAATTGATTTTGTACAATTCTTGCCAGCTTGCTTTTTGGCTTCATTTAAAGCCGCATTCACCCTGTCAGTAATTGTTTTATAATCATCATCCTTTTTCAACTCGGTTACACCGCAAGAAACAGTTAATTTATATTGATTGTCTCCAACAGTGAAAATAGCATTTTGAATTAGTTCTCTTTTTCTTTCTGCTGCTATAAAAGCGCCGTGGAGACTAGTTTCAGTTGCTATCACTAAAAATTCATCGCCTCTCAGAAATTGCCTAAATGTCTCATCAGTGGCCCGTTTGTCATTTGATAATAGTTCGCCTACTTTCTTTAGAATTTCATCTGCGGTATTAAATCCCACATTAGTATTGAATGCTTTAAAATCATCAACATCAATAATTATCAGCGATAGTGTTTTAGCACTATGAATAAACTCATTGAGTTTGAGGTTTAAATTTTCTTTTAACGCCTTGTGGTTTTTTAATCCAGTTAATTCATCGGTAAAATTATCTGTTTGAAGAGCATTAAACTTCTTCTTAAAAATAACCCTTACTGCTAAAATCGATAGCATAGTCAAAAACAAACTATATAGAACAATCCAATAAAAGGTAATCTCAAATTTTGTAGAAATTATTTTTACAAATGAAAAGTTTTTTGGCATTAAATGCGTTGCTGCAAATACCACAGTAAAGGGCAGGAGCCATTTAAAAATATCATAGATTGCCTTTGAAAGCGCATCCTTTTTAAATCTATCAATAGAATCACGTATGTATTTATTCATTTTTCGGGTCTTTATGTAATTGGGAACTTTTCGCCGAACTGTTGTTTCCAAATATTAAGCGCTTTACTATTGCTATTAGTCTGAAGCGCATGTTCGGTGTCCTTCAGCATTTGCCGGAATGCCTCTTTGAAATTTGTCCGCTGGTTAAAATCTAGCTTCAATAAATTGTCTTGTGGGGTAGCGGGATTTGTAACGACCGTATCAACAAACCCACCGCCAAATGTTGATTCTATAGCTTTTGCAGTATCAAAAAAAGCTCTATCGTCTCGGCTATTTGGTTTATAATTATTGGCAACCCATACAGTGAATGAAATTCCATTTGGCATTTTCTTACTTCGCTGATATGCCCAAGCTTTGAAATATTTTACTAACCTAACCAACTGCCCATTATTATCTTTCTTTTTCTCAAACCAATCACACAATTCTTTTGGGTCGCTTGCTAACCACCCATTTTTTGTAGCGAGAAATGGGCTCTTGTCAGTCGGAGTTTTGTAATACACCGGAATGTCAATATCAAAATCACCCTTATAGATTACCCTGACACATTTTTCACGGTGTTCAACCCCACCTTGTGTTATTCCAGTCACCGATTTCAAAACTGTGTTTTGTAGCGTCATGGGTTCAATTTTAGGCTTCTCTAAGAAATAAACGCCCAGATCTACATCATAAGTGCCGTTTTTATCAATCACCATTGTTCCCATTTTGTATGAACCCTGTATATAATACTTAGGCACCAAAAATTTTTCATGGGCTTTAAAATACTCGGTAATGCGGTTTTGCAATGCCTTTCTTGATGCTATAAGTTGCTTCTTTTTCCCTGATGTTAAGGAAACTGCTTGTTCAAATTTCAAAAAATTGTTGTGTGCATTTGCCATATCTGAATATTTTTCTTGTCAATGGACGCAATTAATACAATTGCACTAACTACAATACCTGCTAATTATATTGGAAGCATGTTCGTGAAATTGATAACTGGCTTTTTGTGCCAATCTTTTTAATTTTTCCTTATCCGTCTCATCTAATTCAACCATTAGTGTTTTGTCTAATTGAGTATTAATTCTTTGGTAAATGAAATTAGGAGTTTCCTTTTTTTCTTTATCAATTCCGTTTTGTAATAGCTCCACAAGATTTTCTACTTGTTGCGATTGGGCTTGCATAAACAAATCAATTATCCTTTTCCTGCTGGGGTTAATCCAATAAGTTATACCCCATCTTTTACGTTTTGCCCCGTCAGAAAATTTCTGGTATCCTGTTCCCAATGACAGCACTCTCAGGTTTTCCATTTTTTGATAGAAGGCTACCTGAGCCTCAATTATGCCGAGTAAGGTAGGATTGTTGGCGAAAACCCCGCCATCTACTTTATTACTGAAATTCTTAACCACTCCGTGCAAATCTGTATATTCTGCACAATATGGGTCAAAAAAAACTGGAGCTGCTGCGGTGGCTAAGGCTGCCTGGTATGCCGGTATATGGAAATCCCTTGTAAACCGGGGATGATGGTCTTTTTTTAATACTGATGGTTTACCCTCTAATAAATCAAACACGGGTATGCAAATATTTGTCTTACAATCCTTTAGTACAGGGTCAATACCGCCTTTGGCCGTTTTGAATTTTTCTCTAATTAATGTTTCTATCGCATACCGTTTATGGGCTGAATAAAATAATTGAACAAACTTGTTGCATTTATCGCCGAAAATAGTTTCAGCATGTTCAATATACAATTCCAATATTTCTTTTGCTGGTATACCTAACGCCAATGCTATGGCAATAATGCCACCTGTTGAAGTGCCACATATCAAATCGAAATTTTGGTAAATCTGCCAGTTCGGGTTCCCATCTGCTTTTAGTTTTGCTTCCAAATCGGTTAAAAACATAGCAGGGAATACACCTCGAATACCGCCACCATCTATGGATAATATCTTAAATGGTTTATCAGGCAGTTTTTGAACAATTTCACTCATAGTATTCTTTTTTTACCTGTCAGCAATACCTGCATCAATCCCTTTTTCTGCTCTTTTAGTTGGTCCATTTTTTTATTAAGCATAGCGACTTCTTTATCCGCTGCTTGCAACACTTGAACTATGGCAGTTTGTTCTTCAAATGGCGGTAATTTTGAATCCAGATTTAGAAATATCTCAAAATCAAAAGTCATTTTTTCTATGTGAACTCCATAGCTTGAAATATAAGTTTGGTGGTAGAAATATTTTAATTGAGAAGCCCAATTTAAATACTGCATGTTCAATATTTTTGTATCTTTTGCAACTACTGCAATATATGAACCCGATATTTTTGCGCCTGAAAATTCTTTTGTAACTAATGCAGATGCCCCATGAAGTATTTGCATTTTTGAAAATAAAAAATCACCTTCATGGGCTGTACGTAAATCTTTTACTTTAATTTGATGCCCATAGAGGGATTCTCTGAAAAATATTCCACCTGAACGCCTTCTTACACTTAATAAACTGTATAGTTCTTCGTCCGACCAGTCAATGTGTCTTTTTACAACTCTCAATAAATTTTCATAAGAATATTTTTTCCACTCACCACAAAACCCTTTTAATCTTTTCTTGCCGGTAAGTAACTGCTGCATCAGCCACTTTTTGCGTTGTTCTAATTGCGCTATTAGCGCAGTTGTGGTGGTTATGGCTTTATCCCAGGTGGTGAGGACCTCGGCGATTGAATTCTGTTCAGGAACTGGCGGGTAAACTATTTGCAGTTTTTTAAACAATGGTAGTCCGATTGTTTTTATTGTTGAACCTACGGCCTGCCTTTCAAAATATTCCTTTTTGTATTGCAGCCAATAGTACAAGAACCATTTATTCAAGATGGCTTCATCGCATGTCCATGTAATAAAATGCTGCGATACTGCCATGTCAATTCCCATAACCGCACTTTTCCCTACACCTGCATCTCTAGACATTAATACTGTACCTGCCGGAAGAAGAACAGCAGATGACTTTCTGATCCCTTCTTCGGAAATCTCAATTTCCGTTTCTCTTATCAGTCCTTGATCCAATCTGAAGCTGTCTGCTAATGATACCCATTTGATTCCACCATTATAGTAGTTATCAAACGCTTTGTCTGGTGTATGCCCACTACGTCTACGGGATATCCGATCCAATAGTTTTACATCCCAGTCGTCCGGTATATGGGTATTGAGAAATGGTTTTGTATTTAGTTTTGGTTTATTCACCGTCTTTCTTTTTTTAGTTCACTTGATTATTCACTTTTGGTAAATTATGTATCCCTCCCCCATGCCACGTTCCAGTGGCAAGCCAACATTCATAATGCAGGAGCCATTCACTGGTCCAGGGAATGATAGTATCTGCTATGTGCATATTACTGTCCCACTCCCTACCGGGCTTATAGTAAATACAAATCCATTGCTTATCTGTGTCATAGACATGTTGCAGTTTTGTTTCACCTGGAAATAGCTCAAGTTTGGGTTTCGTTACAAATACACGAGGGTGTTTTCCCAAGGTATAACTTAGTTTCACTTCATAGGTAGCGCTCAATGGAGTAGGAGTAATATTATGTTTCCATGATAATATTCCCCCATTTATTGACGGGCAGGATAGTGGAAATACGGACTTTATTTTAGCCGCCTGCACTGCTAAATTTAACGAATGTGTATAATTACTTGCCATGAAAATTATGTGGTTTAACGGTTGTTCCTACACTTCCAAGCATTCCAGTTCCGGCTGCCATTTTTAAAGCTCCACTTTCTCTTTTCTTTAATTGGTTTTCTGCATAGTTGCTGAATGTTTTTGTTACAACATCTTTTCCAAAGGTTTTTGCCATTGATTCATTTAATATCTGTAGCGTTTTTCCTTGCTGGTCAATGATACGTGTTAGGTCGTTCTTTACTTCAGTGAGCCATAAGTAAAAGTTGCTTTGCCGTTCAGGATACTCGACCCACTTGTCGGCAAAATTTTCTTGTTCATGTACAGGATTAGAAATCCATTTAATTCTTTTTCCATGGTCATTTGACCATCGCTCTTCAATATGGCTGGCCATTCCCGTTACTACGTTCATTAGTGCAGTAATAATGTCAGTTTCCTTATTGTATGCTTTTGAAGCAAGTGTTGTGATGATAATGGATATTGGTTTGTGTACATCACCTTTAAACATCATATCCCGATGGCGTTTAAGTATCTGAACTACCCGCTGCAATGGCAACTTGTCCGTTTGGTATTTCGGAACGGGCTGAATAGCTTCACTCATCATACGCACTTCTTGGGTAGAAATTTTACAGCGGTCTTGAAACCAAATTGCATAACCGAATGGATTGCTCTTTAACCAATCATGGAGATTGGACGATGTTCTGTAGTTCTGCGTATTCCTGTCAGTTATCCTGATGCCTAAAATATCTGTATCGGGAGCGCCGGTATTAGAAAATGCCTTTTCAAGAATTGTTCGGTAACCGGTAGCAACTACAGAAGGTAAAACATCCAAATGAAATTTCGCTGATTCAGCATACTGTAACGTCCAGCACCGCCTACCATCAGGAATTATCAAGAGTTTATTAAGCATTCCATTTGCTTTCAGGCGGTCACCTATGAGCTGCTTCAATTCAAACTGTGTCCAGGTTGCCTGAATTTTCTCAAGTTTGCAAACAAGGTCAATGTCCAACTCATCGTCTTCATGAATTGGTTTAATCATGGTTTGTAAAAGAAATGACCCCTGAGGTAAAATTTCGGGGCTGTACGTTGCAAGCGGCGATCCTTCTTGCGAAAGCCATTCCCCAACATATTTGTAGCTTCTTACTGCTGCGTCATATTGGTCCTTTGTAATGTCAAGCGTTTTACCTAACTCTTCCAGTATTTCACTGAATTGATTTTTTTGTTCTAACGTAAGCATTGTATTTATAGTTTTCTCTTTTTGCCATCAGTAGTTATTGACTTGAAGGCGTATTAATTTCAATCCAACCGGAATCATTTTATATTTAGTGCATCTAAGTGCTTTTTCATCTCAGCCTGAACGGTTTTTAATTCCATCTCTAATCTGTCTATTTCCGTTTGCACCGCTGCAATATCCACTTCGGCTTCCTCTTCAAAGGTGTCCACATACCGGGGTATATTCAAGTTAAAATCATTTTCTTGTATTTCATCGAACGTAGCTACGTAGCTGTATTTTTCATCCACAATACCGGCCTCCAATTCTCCAACATTAAACTTACGGTAAGTAGCCACTATCCGGTCGATGTCCTCATTGCGCAGTTTATTTTGGTTTTTCCCGTTTTCATATTGCTGGCTGGCATCTATGAACAACACGTTTTTATTGTTGCCTTTACCCTTGTTGAAAATCAGGATAGCAGCCGGAATGCCGGTGCCGAAAAATAGGTTGGCAGGTAATCCAATTACGGCTTCCAAAATATTCTCCTCAATCGTCTTTTGCCTTATTTTACCTTCGCTGCTACCTCTGAACAAAACACCGTGCGGCACAACTACTCCCACTTTGCCAGTATTGTCGTAGGTGGTTTCAATCATGTGGCTGATAAATGCCCAATCACCCTTGCTTTTAGGTGGTATACCCCTCCAAAAACGGTTGTATTTGTCTGATTCAGGATCAAAACTGTTAGCGGTCTTGTTTTCTTCCTTATCATCTACCTTGCCCCATTTATCCAACGAAAAAGGAGGATTAGCCACTACGGTATCAAACCTCATCAGCGCATCTCCTTCTTTAAGTTTAGGGTTGCGTATGGTATCTCCCCATCTTATAATGGCATTGTCAAAACCATGCAGGAACATATTCATAACAGCCAAAGCCCAGGTACTACCATTCGCCTCCTGTCCGTATAAAGAAAAATTATCAGAACCGACTTCCTTTCCTGCTTTAATCAGCAGGGAAGCAGAGCCACAGGTAGGGTCGCATATCCTCGCTCCGGGTTTTGATTTGGTTAGCCGTGCAAGCAGAGTAGATACTTCGCTTGGCGTGTAAAATTCTCCGGCTTTTTTGCCTGCATCACTCGCAAAATTTGAAATCAGAAACTCATACGCATCCCCAATAATGTCATTGTTCTCTAAATGAGATGGGGTTAAATCCATTGCGCTGAAATCAATAAGGAGGTTCTTTAAACGGCTATTTTTATCCTTAACATCGCCCAGATTATTGCTGTTAAAACTGATATTCCTAAAAATGCCGCTACCATCTTCACTACTTAATTTCTCCCGGTTGGCTTCTTCCAAATCAGTTAACGCTATATCTATGATCTCGCCGATGTTCGTCCCGTTGCGGTGTTCATATAAATAATCAAATGTGCTGTTGGCAGGGATCGTAAACCGTTCCATTTTCATGGCACGTTCCGTCCGTTCTACATTACCGCCATACTTGGCTAAGTGCTTCTGATAAATGTCCTTATGCACATCACTAACATACTTTAAAAAAAGCATGGTCAGGATGTAGTCCTTGTATTGGCTAGGGTCAATAACACCACGAAAGGTATCGCAGGCTTTCCATACAATTTGGTTAATGTCTTTTTGAGTTATTTTATTGCTCATGTTTTAGTTTAAGGTGTTTAAAATTAGTTGTTGAATCTTTTTTTCTCTCAGGTTATTTAATTTCAAAATAATATTACTTTCTTTTTTCATTAGCTTGTCAATTTCCAGTATCGCCATTTGTGTAGCAACTGGTGGAATGAATATTTCTAAATCACCAACATCGCTTTTCGTTATAGACGGTAACGATGTTCCTTTTGAGCTTTCTGATAAGATATTTTGTGTGTTAGGATGGTTAATATGCCATGCTAAAAACTCCGGCAGCACATTTTCGGCATCATACAGCCTTAGTACAATAAACATAGAGGATGCTACTGCTGGTTTAATAATACCCGAGTACGCTACTGCAAAATGGTCATACCCCTTTGCTGCAACTAAAACATCCCCTAATTGTAAGTAATGTTTATGTAGTTTTGCTTCATTAGGTAAATCAGGTTTTACAGTTTTTATAAATGCTCTGTTACTATCAAAATGCCTTGCCTGAACATAGTAAACCTCGCCATTACGCTCTGGCTTTTCATATATCCCTGTTTGGATTTTCACTATATCGTTTATTCTCTTTTTCAAATTTTATTCAGTTATCAGGCTACAAAAGTAAGTGTTTTTAATTTATTACGCAGAAATATTCCAGTATAAAGACTACTGAATAAAGTAAAAGGTTGGGTTGCTGAGCAAAAAAATATTATTTGGTTACCATTCTATGTCCTGTTGTATCTTTAAGTTTCAAGGCAATGGTGAAATGTTCGATGAATTAGATATATATAAACAAAGTGGTCATTTCATTTTCAGAAGAGGGCAATCACTTCTAATGGTGAGTAAAGATGTACCTGAATCAGCAGGTATCTATATGATATACCTGTTAAGAAAAGGCAAAGTGGAGCTTGCGTATATTGGCGCATCCGGTACAATAAATCAAAAAGGGAAATTCAGTACCCAATTACTAAAGGGGCGAATCAATAATAAACAAGATGGGATCAAACGTCAAGCGTTTTTTGAGGAAAATATGGAAAAAGACACTTCAATAGAAGCATTAGATATATACTGGTATGTGACTTTCGAAAAGAACATACAGCATTTGCCTGGATACGTTGAAGCTATCCTATTGCAGCGGTATTTTGATGTTCATGGCTGCTTACCGGAATGGAATAAAAAATTTCCTACTTAGTTTTACCGGCTTCATTGCCTGAAAACCTGTCAATTGCCACTGTTTATAGGAGAAAATACAAAATGTTGGGCCATTTCTATCTTGTTTCACCTGCATCAGCCTTAAATCACCATTACTTTTTAGTTATCGGGAAATATCGGCAGTTATTTTCGATCAACACACAAATGGTACATAATTGGGACACAGTTTACGACGATAAACAGCTATGGATTGACAATTGAGATTGCCTCATCCTTTTACCGATTAACGTAACAGCACCCTTTAACGTAATAGATTGAGCAGGATATTCCTTCTTACTGTTTGGAAAACCATAATGTCTGGTATAAATTCAGAAAAGCATTGCCGTTTAACTTAACTCAATAAATTTTCTTCCTCATTTCCGGCAACAATTCTTGTTCGTCATCTATCCACTCCGGCAAGCAATAGTAATTGCCTCGCACTCCTTTCAGTTTGTAGGGTATTAGCCGCTTGTGCTGCATAGCCACATTCAAGAACGCTGAAACGAACTTCTCTTTACTTGTCTTATGGTTTAAGTCTGGCTCCCTTACTCGGAGTACCGAAATTATTTCGGCTGATCGGAGCGTTTTATTAGCTTGGGCTACCGTAAAAACTATTTTACTGATCCAACTCCAGCTATAATCATACTCATCTTTCGGTTTTTCATACTTGCGAAGCTGTCTTTTGAGCTTTTCATTTTCAATTGTAATGTCTTTTACCTGATTCAGGGCATCATTCAGCGCATTTTGCTTTTCTGCGATCTGCTTTTTGAGGTTTTTGACCCTTATTTCCAGCCGTGCAATGGTAAATTCAGCATTATTTGTCATACCCACAATGATTTTCCGTATAAAACCCGACTATTTTCATTCCAAATCTAAGAATATTCTAATGTCCGGGTAAACATCGTGAAAGATATTCCGATTACCGGGCAAATAATTTCCGATTAATTTCAACACCCGACGTCAAGTTTTATTTTTTACTATCATCTATTCCATTTTGAATTTAGTACATCAAAAATATACATACCCTCATTTACGGGATGGGGAACTAGGCGATTGTTTGCTGTGTCTATATCACCATCAATTGCATGATATTCTTTTAACCAAATAGCGTTTGAATTGGATTTTATATAAGATAGTCCTAAAGCGACTACAAGCATAGTAAAATCATTTTTCCATGATTTATCTCGCGGCAATAAATTGACAATTTCAGTATATTTATCTATTTTCTCCTTCACTATTGATGTAATAGGAATCGACAGACTACTTTTGTTTCCATTATCATGTATCATTATATTTCCAACATTCAATAATGGCAACAAAGACCCGCCACCATAAAGTATTATCGGTTGGTCTTGGTATTTTTTTACCATTCCTTGGCTGAAAAAATAAACCCTCTTATGAAATAGCTTATAAACGATTTGATCTAACTTCTTATCCACTTTGCTTAATGCGTCAACAATGCTATTGTTTTTATCCCAATCATTTTTTTTGATTGATTCTTTGATTTCTTGTTCTGCCGTTCTGAAAGCCGAAATTGAATGTTCGTTATTGGCATATTCCGCATAGACATTATTTGCAGCCATCATATATGATTCAGACGCTAGGTAGGCAATCTTATTTTTCTCAATAATTCGAAAAAAGGATAATTCGGTACTTCCTCCTCCTATGTCCATAATTGCATAATATCCTGGACGTAACTGTTTAGTCTCAAGAATGAAATATAACCCTGCAGCGGTCTCTGGATAAACAGATATTCCTAAATCATTGAGTTTTGCATCAAATTCCTCCTTTGAATCGAAATCATAGGAATTTGACTCGTAAATTTCCTTTATGTCCTTAATTAACTGGCTCTTGGGAACATGTAAAAAATAGGCTAGATTTTTATATTTTTTTTGAAGCACTTCTGCTAGAAGCAAAATGTTTTCAAATTTTCTTTTTCTGAATAGATTTTTCTCCTGAGACCATTCTGTAGGAATGCCCATTTGGATCGTAAACTTTGAGCTATTTTCTTCGTTTTGACGAGATAAAAGCCGCCCGATCAGCCCGGTGCCGGGAACTTTTTTATTGTTCTGTGATTGATAACTTTCCTTAATTGTAAACAGCAAATAAGTCAAATATATCACTGATAAAAATTCAGGACTACAATCATTATACTCATTAAATTTATAAAAACTAGATGTTATGCTTGAGTTTCCATAAGTTTCAGAAATAAATTCATCATCCTCTGCCGCTGCAATCTTAAAGTAATGATATTCTTTTCGAGGTAATCTCGTTTTATCATTTCCATATTCAAAACACCCATCATTTTTTTCTGCTACTCTCGATGGAAGAAAGAATGATTGATTGGATGGAAACCTAAAAAATTCATGTTCGTTCTTGTCAACATCATACACACAGGCTTTACTTTGATAAGTTCCGAAATCAAGGCCAATGTGATATGTTTTCATAATATTTGCAGTAAATTGATAGAAATTAACGATTGATTGGTTTCAATTTTGGCGTTTTTTTCGTTAAAAATAAGTTGTTCTTTTTTTAAATTTAAATTCTCGATTTCCTTTTTTAATATCGCTTCAATACCTTTTTTCTCAATCAGTTGTCCTTCTATTCTCTCTAATCTTTTATCAATGTAATTTAATTCTTGTTCAGCTCTTCGTCTAATTCCAGATAAGAATTTAATCTCCTCGTCCTCTTTTATTGATTGCTCATTCGTATAAATTTTCACAGCAAAGAATGGCCTTACCTCATCAACAAATTGTTTATCCAAAGGGAAATCAGTTTGGAATTTTTCTCCATAAAGCTGGACCATTCCGAATACATGATCGCTAATTTCGGTATCTAATAATTCGATATTTTCTCCATTAATATCTGCAAGCGCAGATTGTAGAAAATGTAATTGATTCTTTCTCCCATCTCCAAATTCCTTCATCACACTGATATTGTATATGACTAGGATATAGAACCCTGCCGATATTTGTTTCTCTTTAGCAAGTAAGTCTCTTTCGAGTGCAATTTTATGTGCTTGATTTTTTTCAAACCCACTTTTTTGAAAATAGTTCGTAATAGCATTAATTAATGGATGGAATGCGGAAATATATTCAACTTTTTTATTTTCAAAAGCATACTCTTGATTAAACGTAAACGAAATTGTTTTTGCGCCAAAATAATTCGATTTGAACTTCTTATATATATTTTCAATTTCAGGATTAGTTGTTGCCGAGTCCTTATATTTTTCTATAAAATCGAAAAGTAACAGTTTACTATTTGATGGAATTAATAGTTCGGAAATATTTTCATTGACATGATTTATTTGTATCGAACTAAGTTCTTCACTAATAATACTTTCTAAATACTTTATGATTTCCTCCTTTGTAATGTATCGGTGATTGTTTATTATACTGTCTATTTCATTTTTAAAATGGAGATCATTTGCAAACGCAGACTGTAATTCTGTTTGAACTTTCTCTAAGTACTGTTTTTCTGTTTCTAATGCTAGAGCCCCTTGGTCGAGTTTCTTATTTTCTTCTTCTACCGTAAGTTCAGTTCGATATATATTCTCTATAAGTTTTTCTATATTAAGAATATCTTCCTTTTCACCAAGTATTTCTTCTAAATCTCCAATAGATTCTTTAAAGAGATTTATTCTTTCGTATAATCTTGTGTAAATTCTGCTTTCAATGGTGTTATTGATTATGAGATTGTAAATGTTTATTAATTCCGATTTCTGGCCTACTCGATCAATTCGCCCGATTCTTTGTTCAACAACCATTGGATTCCAAGGTAAATCATAATTCACTAAAGCATCGCAAAATTGCAGGTCAATACCTTCACTTCCGACTTCAGATGACAATAGCACCTTCACTTTTTCCTCATGCTGAAACCTTTCTATTCTTTCCGTTCTATTTTGAATTGAACCGTAAATAATTTCAGATTCTATGCCTAATTCGTTTAATTTTATTTTTAGATATAACAATGTATTAGTGAAAAAAGCAAAAACAATTAATTTCTTATTCCCTTTGATCACCACTTCGTTAATTATGTTTCTGAACATATTGAATTTCGAATCCACCAAATCCATATTATACCTTCCATTTTCCAATTCTTCTTTTGGAGTTCTAAAGGCTACAATACAACTCGACATTTGCCGTTTCCTTTGAATTAATCCCAAACTATTCGGGTCGCTATATTCATTTATTACAGCATCGTATACAAACTGTTCTTCGTCCGTAAGGTCAATTGAGTATGTATGAGGCATTCTTTTGACTATATCTCTACCTGTAAGTACATCCTTCTTTCGTGTTCTGGTATAGATGTGGTTGAGTGAATTTAATTCTATCAAATCCTGCTGAATCTTCACTCTGTTTTCAACGATTTTATTTCCCGTACGCATTATTTCCATCGCACGATTATATAACGCGTCATTCTTAAATAGTTCTCCTATTGTTGGTTCTGTTCTACTGTAAACTTCTTCGTCGGCTGTCATTTGCTGGACGACCTTAGTGTTTTGCAGTTGGTCAGCTATTTCATGTAGTGGCTTTATATTTTCGTTTAATTGTGATAAGGCTTTAATAAACGGACGATTCTGATTAACTGCATTGTTGAATATATCGAAAGTATCATATCCTTGCCGATCTATTACACGAATAAGACTATGAAGATTCTTAATGTCCGTCATTATAGGAGTAGCTGTCATGAATATTACAGCATCCGATTGGTCAACAATCTTTGCTATTCCCTTATGCTGTGCAGTTTCACTATTTCTAATTTTATGAGCTTCATCGCAGATTAGCAAATCAAAATGATAATTGTTTTCCTCAATTATTTTTTGCAGCTGTTCATTCCTGCATTTTTCATAATTCAATATTCCCAAAATGCTTTTTCGAGATCCTGCAACATCATTCCTTATATCCTGGATGAACTCGCTTGTGCTTTCGTACTTTTTGAAAATAAAATTGAACTTATTTTGAAGCTCATTTTTCCATTTATCACTTAACGCTTTGGTACATATCACTAAGGCATTCCGTAAATTTCCTCTTGCGGTCATCTCCAACATTACATGACCTGCCTCAATTGTCTTACCTAACCCTACCTCATCTGCTATTAAAATCCTTCGCAAATCAGATTTTAAAAACTTAACAAGAGGTTTGTATTGGTAGGGTTTGAAAACTGTTCTTGATGCTTTTAGCGTAGATATTGTATTTGAAGTTGTATTCTGTACTTTATGAATTGTTGTTGCAATTGAAAAATACCTATAATCTTTCAATGAGTTATTTGCAAGTAAATCCCAAGTCGATTCTAGTAAGACTTCTTGAAGCAAATCATTCTCTGGGACAGTTTGTGATCTGCCATTATCAAACATGACGTCATAGAATTGGTACCCCCCCTGTGGCGAAAGCACAAAATCTACTCTTCCTTTTTGACTTATGTTCCGTTTTAAAGATATTCTATCGCCGACTTTAAAAAGAGCCTTGCCTCGGTTATTAATCTTGATAAAGTATGTTGATAAAGGATTTTTAAAATGACTATTAAGAACAAACATTATATTTTGTTTTGTTCTAGTCAATGTTTCTATAGCAGTTTGTTTTTGTTGCTCCGATGTCATTATGTCACCTTCGTCATCAATTTCTTGAAATATTTCCGGGAAATTATCAGCGATGTTTAACGCTATTTGGTCAAATCCTTCGGTAAATATTTCTATTACATTATTTCCAATTCGGTCAAAATAGTATCCGTGATAGAGCCAAAATCCTGATTGCAAAATTTTATTGCCGTTCGCTTTTTCTAATAACTCTTTAAAACTGTTTAAAAATTCACTGTATTTAAAGAAACCCCAAATAGATTTGGTTAGTGGCGATTTTTCTTTCTTTTGCAATAACTCTGGTAGCATTGTTTTACTTCTCAATACCTTCATGAATTCTTTAATGCCGTCGCCTGAATAATTGACATAATCCAACATGTTCATAAAGCACTCAACATCATCATCATTTTTAATTTCTTTGTTTAACATTAAAAATGAATAAAATAATCCTGTTTCAGCCTTTACCGTATTTTTCTCGATTTGCTTGCAGTTGGTAGCATACCTTAATGTTATTGAGGTTAAAAAGTAAGGATAATAATTGGTGTAATATTTTACTACAGATGGATGACTTAGAATTTTCACAATTTCAAGCCGCAACGGTTCATTGAGATTAGGGTCAATAAAACCTGCAAGAGCCGCAACAAAGCACAAATTATAATATTCAATTAAAGCATCAATTTCAAAGCGTTGCTTTAATTCATCCAATTCGACTGATTCGTCTAAATGGTTTCGCAATAGATGGCTAATTTTGTCATTTTCTCCAATCTCAATTAAATGACTTAAGATGTTGTATCCATTTAATGCATTTCCTTTATGCCTATATTCAGCCGATAATGATTCAAGATTTCTTATTTTACTATCCATATACTAATTGTTAAGAACGTCCTTTAATATTTCCACCGGTTTAACATAGACGCTATCTGGTTTGCAAACATTTATGTGGCCTTTATTATAAATGAGTTCAGGGTCAGGGTCATCACAGAAATTGATTTGTGATACGACTCGGTCTTTTTCTGCCCAGACGACCTTTTTAGCAATATTGCATTTATAGTTATTAGCCAGTAGCTTTTTTGTTTCATCAATTAGTGTTTTAATAAATTGAGAATCAGGTTCAAGGTCTTCATAAACCGGATATTGATATTTTGCAATAGACGGAATTAATGCACCCCATCCTGATAAAACTTCCTTAGCTAACTTCTGCACCCGTGCCCCCGTATGTGCAGGTGCAAATAATAAAAGAGATACTTTACTAAGCCAATCGTAATTGTTTTTACAAGCAGAAATAATAGCCTGACGGACTATCAAAGCTCCAAGCGAATGTGCAACAAGAATTATTTTTGAATAACTTCTTTCTTGCAAACCCTGACTGGCAGGAATGATATTATTCTTTACAGGTTCTATCGTTTTTACGAGAAATTTCTTAAAAGCAGCAGCATGAAAAGCAGCAGAAGCCTCTAGAGTTGAATATCCGTAGAAAATAAAATCCACTTTTGAAAAATCAACTTCATTAACTACGGCCTCCGGAAAATCACTCCAGGTACCAATAGCAGAGCCTTTGAACCCATGCACAAAGATCACTAAGGTATTTGGGTTATCGTAAGCAAAAAAAGCTTGAGAATTCTCTCCATCAGTTAAATCAAACGGTATTGTATGATAATCTTGCATAAACTACGACTTTGTATTTCAACTAAAATTTAAAAGTACTATTTAGTTTCATCAAATTATTGAAAATGGATTCTGCAATAATTTGAGCCGGTGCAAATCTGCAATGACGCTTACCACTTTGCCATCAATGGCCTTATTAAACAGTTTTTTTGACCTCAGTATAGAATTAGACGTTCATATTGCATAGCCACATTGAACTCTTTTTGCTGTCTACAAGCTTCTTTTTGACCCTTTTTGATAGTAAATTCCAAATGGAAGGATTCTTTTTGAATGTTTTTGCCCAGGCTTCCGTACATGGGTTAATCTGTTTCCAAAGAATATTAAACCAAATCTAATGATAATCTAATGATTCGGTTTAAGAAATTAAATGGAGGGCAACTTCGAAATAAATGGGTGGGAGTTTAATCTGCCGGATTTGTCAATGTACCTTCCTTAATCCGGGTATCGTTTCACACTAGATTGACCATTATCTATGTAACTATATTGGCCTGAATACTGAAACCCCATCACGATGCAGGTGTCAGGGAATACTTTATAGTCACCAGCTTTCAATCTTTAGCTGAGCGCAAATGCTTTCACAAACGGTTGTAATATATCTGAAGGTGTAAAAGTTGTTGTGATTGGCACATACTGCAATTTTCTCTGCGTAAAATTATAGGAGCAATTGTACTTGAAAACCACTGTATAAAGTACAATGGTTCAAAGAACTCAATAATCTCTTGAACAATGCGTCATGAACCCGGACCAGTAAACATTTGTGCAACAGCAGCGAAACCCCAAAAATGACCTTGATATCTACTCTAATTCTGCCATCATTGCAGTATGATAAGTTGATTCTGGCAGGACTTTTTGTCAACACGAAAATAATTATGTATCCCTCCATTTAAGTACCATTTGCCTGCATTTTGCTGAAAATTAGAGTAGAATTAGATTTCATTTGGAACGTTTTTTTGCTCTGCCAATTTCATTTTTCCGGTGTAGTAATTGCAGTATCTGTAGTATGGATTTTAGCCAAAATTTCATATTGCTTATTAAAATTATTGGTTTGTGTAGTTGTTATCACCTGTTTTTTAGTTCAGGCTGATAGAGTATAAAACGCTTACACAAAATGACATTGTTCGACATAACCCAACAATGTTCAGCATAACAGAACACAGCTCAGGGTAAACCTGTAAAGTGCCTCTTTGGGTGCAGGTATCTTTATGCCTTTTTTAAACCGGATAAGTAGAAATGACAAATAAGTGAACCATTTTAAAAAACAGAAAAACGAAAATTTATGAATGCAAATGTTACATTAAAAAGTATCCAATTTTGGATAAAGCCAACAGCCATTGGATTAATAGACATGGAGTTTCAAACTAATTAATAGCATTGAGCCGATAAAGCGGAACGCTATGAAAGTCTATGGCAAGAAATGGTTTGTTAATTATGAAAGAAAAAATATACGGCATGAAAAAAGACTTTAATTTAGATTCAATAGACCGGACACATGACATTACCCCGGAAGAAGTAAGGAAATTTGAGAGATTTAAAAACTACACTGATGAACAGGTAAATGAACTGATAGACACAATAAAGAAATACACTCGGTTTGTTTATAATGTGGTTTCTAAAAGGAAAAAATCTGGCAGGAAAATTGCACTACACATTGATAATCAACAAACTAAAGCAGCATGAGCGACATTACACTATTCAAAACCTTTGCTAAAGGCTCAAATAAGGCAAAAACTAAAGGAAGTAACTGCGTTATCTATACACGTGTTTCAACTAAAGAGCAGGCCGACAACAATCTAAGCCTTGATACACAGAAGAAGGCTTGTGAAATGTTTGCTAAAAAGGGAAGCCTTGAAATTATGGGCTACTTCGGCGGCACGTTTGAGAGTGCAAAGACCGATGAAAGAAAGCAGTTCAATAACATGCTATCTTTTCTGAAGAAGAGCAGGGAGAAAATATCGCACATTATAGTCTATAGCGTTGATCGGTTCAGCCGTTCTGGTGCTAATGCCATCTATATAGCTGAACAACTCAAAAAGCAGGGTATAATAGTCTGTTCCGTTACCCAGCCAACCGATGCTTCAACCGCTAGCGGCAGCCTGCAACAAAATATACAGTTCATCTTTAGCGAGTACGAGAACCAACAGCGCAGGGAGAAATGTATGGCCGGTGTGAAGGAGATGCTACTGCGTGGTGAATGGCCTACTGCGCCGCCTATCGGTTATGACATTGTCAAGTCAAACGGTAAGAGGTCTATTGTGCTCAATAAGTATGGTAAGCTGCTCAAAAAGGCGTTCCACTGGAAGGTCAAGGAAAAGGTATCCAGTGAGGAGATTATCAGGAGGCTTGCTGCTCAGGGGCTAAAAATAACTAATCAAAGAATTTCAGCTATTGTTGTCCGAGAAAAAAAATAAACTAAGGGTGGTCAAATATGGCCACCCTTTCTCAACTTTGTAGTTACCACACCATAAAATTGATATGAACAAATCTACATCATTTGTCGGACAGCCAGTATTTAGTCAACTACTTT
>CAIYTT010000070.1 GCA_903929195.1 uncultured Bacteroidota bacterium | reverse complement strand
TAAATCGAATCATAGCCCCAATCTTTAAAGTAACTTGGATGGCTTAGATGAATGAT
This sequence comes from uncultured Bacteroidota bacterium, assembly GCA_903929195.1. Taxonomy (GTDB): domain Bacteria; phylum Bacteroidota; class Bacteroidia; order Chitinophagales; family Chitinophagaceae; genus CAIYTT01. The sequence continues at coordinate 28,623 of CAIYTT010000070.1, read as the reverse complement.
TTTTTGTCCGGATTCATTTATTTGAATTTGATTTTTACAACTTGATTTTAAATTTTGACCCAATATTTTTAAGTCTGATAAACTTCTCATTGCCATGTCTCCGCAAATAATTATTAAATCTGGAGAAATTGATTCTATTTGCATAATTAGAATGTCTTTATTTCTAATAGCATGTTCATATACAATAGAACCATTTTGTCGTGAATTTTGTCCACTTTCTTTCTTAACATTTATCCAAGCAATTTTTAATAACGCTTCTTTTAGTTTATTTGTATTATTATATCTCAAAGGTATCTCACTTTTAGAAAGTAATTTATTTTGTTTAAATGAATAAAATAATAACCAAAGTAATTTTGCAATATTATTAACAGATGGAACTATTGCAACATGTGAATCTGATGGGTTTAATGTGTTTATATTTGGTAGTGTCTCAATTTCTGTCATTTTATATTTACCATAACCATAAGTTTCACTTAAAATAACCAAAATTTTCAAAGGTTCTTTCTCATATATATCAGGAGAGTAAATACCATCTAACATAAAACCTTGTGTTGTTTCCCAATTAGGAAGTATTTTTTTATTGATTCTTCTACTTCAGCTTTTGTTTTAATGTAATAATCTTTATCAAATGTATTTTTAATCATAAGACATATTCATTTATATTTTTTCCTACCTACTCTATTTAGTTTTCGGCTTCCCTGTTTATTTGTTGGTAATAATAACAGTTTATTTCCACAAAATTTATGATTTTAGTTATTTTATTTAAAAATTAATGTTCACCCTCTAAACCCAATAGCATTCATTCTTTTAATTTTTTGAAAATCCTTTTCTCCCTGATTGTAAATGGCTGTTAATGCCATTGGGGTATCAAATTGTGTACTGTAACCTAACTTATTTGATAATGCATTAGCTTTATAAACCTCCAACTCTTTAAATTCATATTTGGCAATCAGTCTCCCTTTACGCATTAAAGCACTATCTACTTTTGCAATGTCTGTATTAAAAGAACATATTATTTGTATATTCAGACAATCAGACAATAAACCATCAGAAATATTAAGTAATGCCGATACCGGTGAATGACCATCTTTTTCCCTGTCAACAACAATATTTTCGGCATCTTCAATAACAAAAATAGAGTTAGAATTATTTATCAAGATAGAAATTAAATCAGGATTAGTTATAGCACTTGCCATATTGGGCGGTAAGAATAGTACATTCTTTTTCACAATTGAGATTAGATATCTAATGTAAGAAGTTTTGCCGGTTCCCGGCTTGCCATGCAATAACACTAAACCTTTATCATTTTTCTTAGATAGTCTTTTGAGTATAATTTCATGTATTTCTTTAAAATCATCGTTGTAGTTGTCGTCTATGTTTAATTTGGGTTTTAAAATTTCAAGTTTATTGGTATCAATACCTGAAGATGTGTTTATCAATAATAACAATTCAGGTTTTTTCCATTGTTTTCTTTCTTTAAATTTTTTGATACCTTTAATTACAGTTTCGACCCTTTCCATATCCGTTTTGCGAAATAAGAACCTGACAATAGAATCATGTGTATCAAAATAGACAACCAAATCGTCATAGATGAAATAATACATATCGTATAACTCAGCATACTTTCGCCATTTAAAACATACTTTTGAAAAATATGCGTCTTTTATTTCACTTTCATATTTTTCGCTAAACCATTTACTTGCTTTTTTACAGTCAATATTTATTTCTTTAATAAAATTGGGTATTGTATTAAAATATGCAAAATACAAACACATTTCATTAAGATAAGCCCTTGTTCTATCTCCAAAAATATCCGACATATTCATGCTTGAAGATGTTTCTTTCAAATCAAATTCTTTTGCCGGCAAGCGGTTTAAGCTAATAGTTTTTGACATCATATTGAATAATTTAAATTTTTTCTACAAAGGTAATGACATGAAACGCCAAACTATGTCGCTATGCTTTATTTATTTAAAAAAGCAAATAAAATAACTATTGGCATAAATACATAGCTTAGAATTTACCCTATTGCCTATGAAAATAAATGCATCTTAATTAAATGTACCTAATAGACTACTAATAATACAACTCACTTCTTTTAAAATATTTTCTTTACTTTGTACTCAATTTAACAATTATGGCAAGCACATCATTTTATACACGGCTGCAACAAGAATTGCAGGAAATAAAAGACGCGGGTTTATACAAAAACGAACGCATAATAGAATCGGAACAAGGTGCAGAAATTGTGGTTAACGGGGCAACCGTTCTAAATTTTTGTGCCAATAATTACTTGGGGCTTTCATCGCACCCAAAAGTAATTGAAGCAGCACATAAAGCAATAGACTCTCGAGGGTATGGCATGAGTTCTGTTAGATTTATTTGCGGCACACAAGATATTCATAAGGAGTTGGAGCAAAAGGTAGCACAATTTTTAGGTACCGAAGATACCATACTTTATGTAGCCTGTTTTGATGCAAACGGTGGTGTTTTTGAACCCTTATTAGGTGAGAATGATGCAATCATATCCGATGAATTAAACCATGCTTCTATTATAGATGGTGTTCGCTTATGTAAAGCCCGCAGAGGTAGATATAAGCATAATGACATGGGCGACCTTGAGCAACAACTTATTGCAAATATGGATGCCCGTACACGTATGATTGTTACCGATTCTGTTTTTTCTATGGATGGCACAATTGCACAATTAGATAAAATTGTTGTATTAGCAGAAAAATACGATGCACTTGTAATGATAGACGAAAGTCATTCATCGGGCTTTATGGGTGCAACCGGTCGTGGTGTACACGAGCTGTGTGGCGTTATGGGTAAAATAGATATTATTACGGGCACTTTGGGCAAAGCATTAGGTGGTGCCTCGGGTGGTTTTACAAGTGGTAAAAAAGAAATAATTGATATGCTTCGTCAGCGTAGCCGTCCTTATTTATTTTCTAATTCCTTAGCGCCTTCTATTGTTGGTGCGTCTATAGCTGTATTAGATATGCTTAGCGAAACCACGACTTTAAGAGACAAATTAGAGGACAATACACTCTATTTCCGAAAAAAGATGAAAGAAGCCGGTTTTGATATAAAACCGGGAACACATGCCATTTGCCCGCTGATGCTTTATGATGCAGTAATTGCACAGAAATTTGCTGCTCGTATGCTCGAAGAAGGCATCTATGTAGTTGGTTTCTTTTATCCGGTAGTACCTAAAGGTCAGGCACGTATTAGAGTACAAATATCAGCAGGACACGAAAAACACCATCTTGATACTGCAATAAGTGCGTTCATAAAAGTAGGTAAAGAATTAGGAGTGATAAAGTAATAATAGGAATTTCAATAACCGTCATGCAATACATTATTTGCATGACGGTTATTACAATATAATTATATTATTGGCTATGATATATATATATATATGTGTGTGTGTGTGTCATATCGTGGCATATATCCATGTTGGCAAAAATACCTTTTTAGACGTGATATGACATATCTTTTCCTGATATGTCATATCTAATACATATCACGGTTATTCATACCTTTGTTAAATAAACATGACATATCAGAAAAGACATATTACGTCTGTTTATTCCTATTGACCCAGATGGTCCGTGGGGCATCTTGAAATCCAATAAACTCCGTCTATGACGGCATTTACCTTGACAAAGCTAAATCAACATTATAAATAAACATATGCCAAACAGAGCATCAAAACCACGAGCATCAAAAAAATCAAGCAAATCATGTATGTCAAGGTTCAGACAAATGTAGTTCTTGATGTTCGTTTTTGTTACCATGGATACTCACTATTGCGTAAAATGCACAAGTATCCGCTTGCGATAAGTAGTTACAAGCTTACATTTAACACATGCCTATAAAGTATCTTTTACCCAATATTCATTTGGATTTCTGTAGTCGCAAATAATAGCATGCACTACTATTTGTTTATTGTTTATTGTATAATGTATAGAATATGGAAAGTGATTAATTGTAGCAAGTCTTACGGAGTCGTATCTATATGAATTTGTCAATGGATTTATCTTCAATAGAATTAGTTGCTTTTTCAATTCATTTTTAAATCTTTTACCTAAACCTTTCAGAACACTATTATAATAGTTGTAGGCATTTTTTACATCACTTTCTACATCAGGACTAAATATTAATTTGTACAATGGCTTTTTATTATTCTTCATTCAGCATTGCAAAAAAAGTTGCTTCATCAATAAGCAATTCCGGTTTGTTTTTAAATTTTTCTATTCTATTTTGTACTACTTTTTTTTGCCACATTGGCACTTCAAAAGCCTCGTTTTCAGGTACAAATTCTAATGCATTCTTTTTTTGTAAATCTTCTAATATTGCATTTGCATATTCTTGTTTAATTCGTATATGTAATGTTCCTGACATACAAACTCTTTTTTTGTAAATTTACGAATTTATTATAAGTTTTCAAAAACAACTTTAAATAATCCATGCAATTATCCGCTTGGTGTTCCACACGTTCACGTTTGCAACATGGCTGTTATATTAGTACATTTATAACTACTGTATTACATATAATACTGTAAATACAAAACTTATAAATCTTCTATTTTCAAACTGGTATTTTTAGAAATTCTCGCAAACATTTTGGGTCCAATCTCTTCATTATAATGGAATGCGAATACATAATCAGGCAAACCGGATTTAGACATTATACGATGAGAACCATTTTGCCTTTTAATTATCCAACCCATTCATAACAAAGCCGCAAGTGCACGTTTTGCCTTTGTTGATGAGAAATTATTCATGCTACTTTAAAAAAGATGCCTGTTTCAAAAATTGCTCTTCACCTTGTTCTAACTTATCAACCTCTAATCGCAAAGCAAAAAGCTTGAGCTTTTGCAATAGTTTCCTCACGCGTAGCTCCATAAGTCATTACACCGGGTAAATTAATACTTCTGCAATCCAACACCATCTGTTTCTAATTCTATTTCAATTGTGTAGTTCATAATATGAAATTACCTTAAATAGACATTATACTAAATGGAAATTTAGATTTACCTATCGTAGCAATGTAACATTACCTTGTTTCTTAATTCGCTTGCCATTACCACAGAAACCGTCAGCATACCATACATAAACGCCAACCGGACAAGCCTGCCCATTAAATGTACCGTCCCACCATTGCGATGGGTCATTGGTTTCAAAAACTTCTACTCCCCAACGGTCGTAAATTCTAAAATAGGCTAATCTGGATAGTTCACTATTTAAGATTCCGAATTTTGAAGTTCCGGGATTATTACTGCTTGGTGCAAAAGCATTAGGTACTTCAAAATCACCACAATGTAAATGCACAACTACGGTATCTGTCTTTTTACATTGCAAACCATCGTTCAATTCTGTAACAGTAAGATAGTATGTAAAATCATAAGGTGGTGTTGCATACGGATTAGATACCGTACTGTCGCTTAAAAACTGATATGGATGCCAATTGTATGAAAAATTACCTTCAGATGTGATTGGTCCACCTAACACTGTAGTTGATCCATCTGCAATAGTTCGGTCAAAACCGGCATCAGCAGTAATATTGGTAATATTTACATGCACATACGTATCTACAACACAACCGTTGGGGTAATATAATATTACGTTATAGTCGCTTGTATATTGTGGCCATACTTTCACCGAGTCTTGGGCTAGGAATGTAGTGTCTATATTGTAGATACTTGTCCACCGTATAGAATCAGCAAAGGTAGAGATAGCATAAATATGGCTGGTATCACCTTGGCACATGCTAAAATGTGTATTAATAATAATGGGCGGTATTGGCAATACAGTTATAGACTTACATTGAACTTGCATATTAGGCATACCTTCATTTATAACATAATATATATTATAAACAGCGGGCGAATCGTAGAAATATGTGGGCGGATTTACCTCAGTGTAAGAAGGAATAGATGAATTATGACATTGTTCAATTTCTATTTTTGTTAACGTAGAATCTCCTGCATTGCATACAAAAGCAAATAAATTATCGTGGTCTCTTATAATACTCGATATACCGGAAGGTAAGTTCATAGAACCTATTAACCCATAATCTATACCGGTATAAGGTCCTATTGCAGCGGGCATTTCAATCGCAATCAATTGATTAGTAGTGCTGTCTGTAATATAGGCATATAAACCACCGCATTCTTTAGTTAAAGATATAGAAGACGGTTGATTAATTCTAAAATTAAAATTACCTAAATCTGTGCCTACAATTGAAGCTGCCGCAGGGTAAAGATTACTGCCAATATTTACACGTACTACTGAGTTAGAACGTTGATTGGTAACAAAAAAATACCAATTATTAGCATCATAAATTGCAGCCAAGTCGGTAGGATTATTAAGGGTATTAGATGGATTACCCATATTATAAGCTAAAGGGGTATTTGATACATTAAAGGAAAACTCTAAACGAATCAACTCATTTGTATTGTGATTAATTAAATAACCATACCATTTATTGTTAGCATCCTGAGCAACAAATAATCCTTTAGGACCATTTAATTTATTCCATAAATTACCGAAGTTAGCAATATTAGGAGTCGGATTAGAAAGTGTTGGTCCAAAATCTATACGTGCAAGTTGCGATGTAGCTTGTGTGTAACCCCCGGAAACAAATAAGTACCAATTACCGCTAAATGTATCTCTAAGCATAAATATAGAAGTAGGATTAACGGGTAAACCATTTGTAAGATTACCAAAATTTGTAACTGTAGGTATATTATTTAAACTGTTGCCATAATTAAGACGTAATAATTCTGTTGTTTCAGAATTAAGAACAAAACCAAAATAATTGCCTGTAGCAACATCTTTTGCAACATCAATTGCACCCGGACTATGGAAACCGAAGCTATTACCTAAATTAGACCCGGTAGGGGTGTTCATTAAGTAACCGGAACAAAAGCCCCAATAATAAGAGTTTTGGTTTAATAAGTTACTGGTAAGTTGTACAGGTTGAAAAACACAAACGGTTTCCGGTGCATTAAACAGGTTTTGTGCCTTTAGTAAGTTTAACTGTGAAAGCACTAAAAATAAAGTTAATAGTAAATATTTTTTCATATTCGGTAGAATAAAAATTAACCCTGTAAAGGGATTAATCCGCTAATTTAAGATAATATCTTGGATTTAACGTGCAAAAGTGTACTTTTATTTCCGTAAAAAACAAAAAAAGTTGGAATGAACAAAACTTATAAAAAAATATTAACCAAAAGTATTTTATTTTCTTTATATTCTCTATTTATTTTAAATGTTTCTGCCAAAGAAGGCATGTGGATACCTGCAACTTTAAAAGCAAGAGAAGCAGATATGAAAAGCATGGGCTTACAAATACCTGTAGAACAATTATTTAATGATACCGGCACAGGGCTTAATAATGCCGTTGTGCTTTTTGGCAAAGGCTGCACCGGCGAAATTATCTCGCCACAAGGTATAGTATTAACCAATCACCATTGCGGCTATGGTACAGTACAGCGACTTTGCGGGCCCGGTAAGGATTATTTTGCCAATGGTTTTGCCGCAAAAAATAAAGAAGAAGAGCTGCCATGTGCAGGCTTAACGGTAACGTTTATTCGCAAAATGGAAAACATAACAGATAAAATATTGTTTGATGTGCCTGATACGCTAAATGATGCTGCAAGGGATACTATTGTAATGAATAGAATTAAAATGTTGGAAACGGAATACAAAAAAAAGACGGGTTTAGATGCTACTATAAAACCTTACTATCAAGGCAATCAATATTGGATTTTAATAACGGAGACATTTAAAGATATAAGACTCGTACTTTTTCCGCCAAATGGTATCGGCAATTTTGGTGGTGATGTAGAAAACTGGGTATGGCCAAGACATACAGGCGATTTCAGTGTTTTTAGGGTCTATGCTGACAAAGATAATAAACCGGCAGAGTATAACAAGGATAATGTACCTTATACTGCCAAGCAATATTTTAATATCAATGTGTCGGGCTATAAGGAAGGCGATTTTACAATGGTTTATGGCTTTCCAGGCACAACCGATGAATATGCATCGGCAGCAAAACTAAAGCAGGTGTATTCTATTTACGACCCCATAAGTATAGAAGCCCGCACAATAAGGTTGAAAATTTGGATGGATAATATGACTGAAAAAAGAGATGTTTTTCTGCAATATACCTCTAAATATGCAGGTGTTGCCAATGGTTGGAAAAAATGGCAAGGAGAGGTCTTAGGCTTAAAAGCAAATAATGTTACCGATAAAAAAAATAAATACGAAATCGGTTTTCAAAATTGGGCAAATAAATATACGAAACTACCTTATGCAAAAAACATATTGCCACAAATAAACGAACAAGCCAAAAAGGTTGATTCTCTTATTTATTTAGACCAAATGAATAAAGAAACAGTAATGGCAATAGAACTGATACAGCAAGCAGCAGTATTAGAAAAAATGAGATTCTGTTTTAGAATAAGTAAGAGTGATGCTGAATTGAGAGATACTTTAAATAAAATTGCCACATCTACTGCAGGATTCTATAAAAATTATGATTTAAAAACTGACAAAAAGGTTTTTATTAAATTGATGGCATTATATGTAAAAAAATGTGAAAATAAATTACCCTTTTATATACAAGAAACGTTTGTACACAATATTCTTTTAGCTGATTATAAATTAAGCACTAAAGTAACTCTAAAACAAGTATTAGGAGCGAGTACAGATAAAATTTTAGAACAAGCTTGTGAGGTATGGGCTAATAAAATTTACGATAGCAGTCTATTGGTTTCGCAAGAAAGGCTAAATGCTTTTGTAGCCGCAATAACAATGGCAGACAGTACAAAAATGATGGCAGACCCGGCATGGAAGCTCTATAATGAAATTACGACACTTACCAAGCAAAATATTGCTCCTTATTTAGATTATTACTATTACAACATGCGCCATTTAAACAGGTTATATATGAAGGCACAGATGGAAAAAGAAACTAAAAAAGCATTTTACCCTGATGCAAACTTAACGCTAAGGCTTAGTTACGGTAAAGTACAAGGTCTGAAACCGGAAAATAGTAAAACGTATTCGTACCAAACATTTTTGAGCGATGTAATTGCATTAGACGATAGCACATCTACCATTTTTAAAGTACCCAATAAGCTAAAAGAGCTATATAAAACCAAAAATTATGGCACATGGGGCCAAAATGGTACTATTCCGGTAGCTTTTATAGCATCCAACCACACATCGGGCGGTAACTCGGGCAGCCCGGTACTAAATGGTAAAGGCGAATTGATAGGTACCAATTTTGACCGTGCTTATGAAGGCACTATGAGTGATTATTATTTTGATATGAGCCGATGTCGCAATATATCGGTAGATATACGATATACTTTATTTATTATAGATAAATTTTGTGATGCCGGCTGGCTGATAAAAGAAATGAATATAAAAGGTATTAAGTAAAATTAATAGAAAAAATAGTTTAATTTTGCCCTCTCAAAAAATGGGGAATTAGCTCATTTGGCTAGAGCGCTTGCATGGCATGCAAGAGGTAACCGGTTCGACTCCGGTATTCTCCACAATTATTGATAGCGAAAGAAACAGAGCAGAGCGATGTAACTTTCGCTATTTTGTTTAGTTTTATAGGCATTGTAAACACAAACCGTTGAAGTATTCTTTGCAAAGAAGTACCAACAGTGGTTTAATTTGACTTGAATAAAAAAATGGCATCACACTTTTTTACAAATAGTAACGACCGTAATCTTTTTGATAAGTTCACCGGTATAATTCAACACATGAAAGACTTATATGCTTTCCATGCAGTTGTAGGATATTTCAGGTCATCAGGATATTTTGCGTTGCAACCCTATTTAAAGAATTTAAAAGAGATAAAAATACTTGTAGGAATAAATGTTGATGAAATGTTTGCGGATGCACAACGCAAAGGCATTTTATACTTTGGTGATGAAAATAAAACTAAAGAAGAATTTTTAAACTGGTTTATACAGGATATTAAGGAGGCTAAATATGCTGAAATTGTTGAAAATGGTATTCTTGATTTTGTGAATGATATGATTGACGGCAAAATTGAAGTAAGGGCACATAAATCAAAAAAAATACATGCTAAGTTCTATTTGTTTCTCCCCGAACAGCATACCGAACATTCTGACGGTTGGGTAATAATGGGTTCGTCAAACCTTACAGATGCAGGTTTAGGTATAAAAAAGGCTCCAAATTATGAATTGAATATAGCTCTTAAAAGCTATGACGATGTGCTATATACAAAAAAAGAATTTGATATGCTTTGGAAAGATTCTACACCATTACTTCCGGCAGATATTCAGCTTTTTAAACAAAAAACACATATCGGGCAAACTTTCACTCCATTTGAACTCTACATTAAATTTTTGATTGAATACTTTGGAAAAAATATAGATTACGACCCTGATACAGTAGGCGATTTACCTAAGACTTATAAGAAACTGAGTTACCAAATAGATGCTGTAAATCAAGGCTTTCAAATGCTATTGGAGCATAACGGTTTCTTTTTAGCCGATGTGGTAGGTTTGGGAAAAACAATTGTTTCGGCAATGATAGCTAAACGTTTTTTAATTGCCAATGGCTCACTCAATACTAAAATACTTGTAGTTTACCCACCTGCTTTAGAAAAGAACTGGAAAAATACTTTTAGACTTTTCGGTATTGACAGACATGCAAAGTTTATTTCTAATGGGAAATTGAATAAAATTTTGGAGGGCGACCTTAATTATTGGGCTAAGGAAGATTATGATTTAGTATTGGTAGATGAAGCACATAGATACAGAAACCATACATCACAAATGTTTGGCTGTTTACAACGAATTTGCAAAGCTCCCCGAAATGGTGAAGGGTTAGTTACCGGATACAAAAAAAAGGTAATCCTTATTTCAGCAACACCCCTAAATAACAGACCACAGGATTTGTATTATCAATTACTACTTTTTCAAGATGCAAGACGAAGCACTTTACCTGTTCCCAATTTGCAGAGCTTTTTCGGCCCCATTATTCGGGAATACAGGGATATAATGAAAGAAGATGAACCAAGTATTAACCGTATTAGAGAACTATATTCTAATATAAGAGAAAGAGTAATTTCTCAAATTACTGTAAGAAGAACTAGGAGAGATTTAAAAAATTACCCGAAATATATCAATGATTTAAAAGACCAAGGTATTGTTTTTCCTGAAATTGCTGCACCCAAAGCAAAATTATATCAGTTTGATACGAAGTTAAGTAAACTATTTTATCATACAATATTTTATCTTACTGATGATGACAAGGTAAAATACAACCGTTATCAGGCAATTAGATACTTAAATCACGAATTACGTGAAGAACATTATGAACAGGCTATCCTCGTATCTCAATCGCTTGCAGGAATTATTAAAACGCTAATGGTAAAACGACTTGAAAGCAGTTTTCATGCCTTCAAAATTTCCATTAGTAACCTCACTATTGCTACCGGCAGAATGATTGATATGTTTGAGAAAGGCAAAGTGTTAATTGCCCCGGACCTGCGTGTAAATGACCTGATGGAGAAAGGTTATAGCATTGAAGAACTGGAGAAAATTATTTTGGAGATGAGTGTGGAGAACCCGAGAAATAATGTATTTGCGCCAACCGATTTTGATGAATCTTTTATTGAAGGACTAAGAAAAGACCATGCTTTACTTAATGAATTAGTAGTAGAATGGTCAAAAATAGTTCAAGACCCCAAATTAGATAGTTTTATTGTTGCACTTAAAAACGAGTTGTTTAACAAAGAAATAAACCCAACCGGCAAACTAATTATTTTTACAGAAAGTACAGATACCGCAAATTACTTATGTGAAAAGTTGGAAATTGCTTTAAGTCAAAAAATACTTTGTATTTCATCGGATAACAGAAGTAAGCTTTTTGAGACAATTCAGGAAAATTTTGATGCAAATTATATTGGTACACAAAAAAATGATTACAACATAGTTATTACTACCGATGTATTGGCAGAAGGCATTAATTTACACCGTGCAAATGTGATTGTAAATTATGATACACCCTGGAATGCTACTAGGCTTATGCAACGTATAGGGCGGGTAAACCGTATTGGCAGTGTTGCAGGTGTGGTTTACAGTTATAATTTTTACCCTTCGCAACAAGGAGATGAAGAAATAAAATTGTACAGTAATGCACTTGTGAAATTACAGGGATTTCATACTGCTTTTGGTGAAGACGCACAGATATATACACATGAAGAGTTGATTGAAGAATTTGAATTATTTAAGGAAGGGATGCCGGATGAAGAAGATAAACGTTTGCAGTTTTTGCGTTTTATCCGCGAGTTTAAAGACAATAACCCTATTGAGTTTAAACGTATTAAAAAATTTCCTATAAAAGCAAGAACTGCACGAAGTGCAGACAAAGCGGGAAAAGATAGCTTAAAAGCGAACTCTGTTATTTTCCTTAAATCGCCCTACAAAACTGAATTTTATAAGGTAGATGACAATAATAAGGTACATTCTTTAACATTCCTTGAAGCTGCCGAAATATTTAAGGCGGAAAGTGCCGAACCCGCTTACAAGCTACCGGAAACACATTTTAATCAGGTACAGGCGGGATTAAATACCTTTGAGAAGGATTTTTTGGGGGCAACAACCGAAACGGTTACCACTACCGATAAAGCTGATGTTATATCGCAACAGGCAAAAAAGTTTTTAAGAGATATTAAAGGTATTACTACACATGCTGATGTAAAAACGGCATGTGAAAATTTGATACTTTCAATTGATAAGGGTGAATTTACACAGTTGCCAAATGAAATAAAAAAGCTAAAACAGAAATTAAACAAAAAGGATTACTCTTATGGTCAAATTGATAATATACTTTTGATGCTTGCAAAAAAATATAATATTTTGCATACGGAAGATGTAACTGAAAAATCTGATTTGCCTTTTGAATTGAATCTTCAACCGGAAATAGTTTTGAGTGAAACATTTATAGATTAGCAATAACAAGGTTCCTAAGAGTGTAATATCTATATTATTTTTGTACTAAAAAAATATTTATTACTAAGCCGATTGTTGCAAAATTATTTTATGTAGTTGATAATGAACGTTTTGTAATTGTGCCACAACCTGTGGCACAATTACAAAATAGAAATAAACAGGCAAAATAGAACTCATGAGCAAGATAGAAGAAGGATATAATACTTGGTTTGAATCTATCAAAAAAAAAATACGTTTGGCACAGTTAAGGGCTGCAGTTGCAGTAAATGCAGAACTGCTAAATGTGTATTGGGATTTAGGCAAGGAGATTACCGATAAACAAAATGAGGCTAAATGGGGAGACGCTATTTTAGAACAGTTATCAATAGACCTACGGCTTAACTTCCCTAATATTAAAGGGTTTTCTAAACGTAATTTGTATGCAATAAGGCAATGGTATTTATTTTTTAAAAACAGTTTTGAATTTGTGCCACAGCCTGTGGCACAAATTCCTTGGGGACACAATAGGCTGATAGTAGCTAAAATTAAAAATATGGACGAAGCACTGTTTTATGTGCAAGCTACGGTAGCAAACGGATGGTCGAGAGAACAATTGGAAATACAAATAAATAATAATTACTATAAAACAAAAGCTAAGGCTATAACTAATTTTACTAATACACTACCTTCACCCCAATCTCAATTAGCCATTGAAACATTAAAAAATCCCTATAATTTTGATTTTTTAGGATTAGAAGAAGACGCATTAGAAAGGGAAATTGAAAATGCAATGGTACAAAATATTACCCGTTTCCTTATGGAAATGGGTAAGGGTTTTGCTTTTGTAGGCAGGCAATATCCGGTACTGGTGAGCGAAACAGAATATTACATAGATTTGCTTTTTTATCACTTAAATCTTCGTTGTTTTATTGTAGTAGAATTGAAGGCAGGAAAATTTAAACCGGAATATGCCGGTAAATTAAACTTTTACCTGTCGGCAATAGATACACAATTAAAACATGCAGACGATAAACCCTCTATTGGATTGATACTATGCCGGACAAAAGATAAAATTGAAGCGGAATATTCGTTACGAGATATACATAAACCAATTGGAATTAGTGAATATAACCTGACACAAGCACTACCCGCTCATTTTATTAATGAACTGCCAACTGTGGAACAATTAGAAAACCAATTAACTAAGTTTGAAAATAATACTGACTAATGGATAAAAAACATTTACAGGATACGATATTGGCACAACCCTATAACAGGCAGGTTTGGCAGGAGGTACTCAGACAAATTTTTGGGGTAACAAATCTATTCATATCACCCCAAAATAGTATTCTGTCTGATAATGATGTTGCTTTATCTGCTTATGAACTGGGTAATTTTTATACCGCTGATGATAGACTTATAGGTATATATGAAATTACATTGAAAGAGGACGCAAATACGAATATAGCAAGAAACAAAGTAGGGCTTAGAAGTTTGCTACGTAACATTTATAAATATGATGTAGATGCTGCCTTAGTTGTTTTTGTACATGGTGATAAATGGAGATTTAGTTATGTTTCTGAAATACGAACAAAGGAAGGTAAACAAGAAACTGAACCTAAACGATATACCTATTTATTTGGTAAAGGCGAAAGTTGCAGAACCGCAACAGACCGATTCCTGAAATTAGTGAGTAAGCCAATACACCTAAATGATTTATTTGAAGCATTTTCGGTTGAAAAACTTACCAAAGAGTTTTTTAAAACCTACAAAGAATTTTATGAAAAAGGGGTGCTTCAGCTTACTGCCAATACCAAATATTATTCTTTATTGTTAAATACCCATGAAACAGACAAAGAGAAACAGGAAAAACCGATAAGAGATTTTGTAAAAAAACTGCTGGGAAGAATTGTTTTTCTGCATTTTTTACAAAAAAAGGGTTGGTTGGGTTGCCCGGCTGATAAAAAGGAATGGACAGAAGGGAACCCACAGTTTATGCGGATTCTGTTTGATAATTGTATCCCGAAAAGTAAATTCCACAGCCGGTGCCTGAAGGTTCTTTTTTTTGAAACCCTTAATACAGACAGACGGATGCAGAATAATATTGCGCCTGCATTGTTATGGAACGGACAAGTGACAGCATACAAAATACCCTACCTGAATGGTGGGTTATTTGACAGGGATATTTCTTACGAACAGAATATAGATTTTGATGAACACTATTTTGCCAATCTGTTTGATTTTTTTGAACAATATAACTTTACCATAGACGAAAACGACCCTTATGATAATGAAGTGGGTATAGACCCCGAAATGTTGGGGCATATTTTTGAAAATCTACTGGAAGAAAATAAAGATAAAGGGGCATTCTATACACCCAAGGAAATAGTACACTATATGTGTAGGGAAAGCCTTATACAGTACCTGCGTACCAATCTGCCGGAATGTACGGAGGATATAAGCCCTGCTACCATAGCATTAGAGCAGTTTATTAAAACCGGTACAATAGATGAACGCAGGGACAAAAAGAATTTTATAGTACAAAATGCCAAGAAAATAGAACGACTATTAGACAGGGTGAAAATTTGCGACCCCGCAATTGGCTCAGGCGCATTCCCTATGGGTATGCTACAGGAGATATTTAAAGCAAAAACAACACTTGACCTGACATTAGACTATGCCGAGGTGAAAAAGCAGATAATACAGAACAGTATTTATGGTGTGGACATAGAAAGCGGTGCTGTGGATATAGCGAGGCTACGATTCTGGCTGGCATTAGTAGTAGATGAGACAGAACCCCAGCCATTGCCCAACTTAGACTATAAAATAATGCAGGGCAACAGCCTGCTGGAAAGTTTTGAAAATATTGACCTGCATTTTGAACCCAAAACATTTGAAATACCTATTGTTAAAGATACCGACCTGTTTGGCAAACCGCTGAACCCGCAATACGGCATTAGTGAGTTTTTACAGACCAAGCAAAGCAGAAAGGAATTTGACCTGACAGAACTGGAGGAAACGTATTTTAATAGTAACAAAGCAGATGAAAAACAAGCGATAAAAAAGAAAATTGATGCTTTTGAAAAGGAATTTATTAAAGAACAAATTGAAAAAAGAAAAGAAGAACTGAACTCTTTTATAAAAGCAAATAAACATAGTGGTGAAAAAAGAAAAATAAAAGAAATTGGGGCTTATGAAGCGGAATTGATTTTATTGAGTACTGTAAGCTACAAATTAGAAAAATTAAATGCTACAAACAAGCCATATTTTCTTTGGCATTTATACTTTATGGATGTTTTTAAAGAAGGAGGATTTGATATTGTAATAGGGAACCCTCCGTATATTGATATAAAAAAATTAGACAGTGAAACTGTCAGAATGTTGTTTAGTAAATTCAAAACCACAACTAATCGTGCTAATATCTTTGCAGCATTTATTGAGTTTTCTTTAAGTATATTAAACAAAAAAGGGGTATTAAACTTTATTGTTCCAAATTCACTTTTGGTTAATGACTCTTACATAAAAGTAAGAGAGCAACTTGTTAGTAATATTAATACAATTGTAAAAACGCCCGACTCAATATTCGAAAGTGCTGTTGTAGAAACTGTAATATTTTTTGTGGCAAAAGACTTTAACTCCAAACTGATAAAGGGTAAAAATTTCCTCCATGATGAAGATGCTGATTTTAATGAGATAAAATACCTAATCTTTGAAAGGAAAAATTGGATTTTAGACAGCGATAAACGGTTCAATATATTTGGTAATCAACAGTCATTATATCTATTGTATAAAATTGAAGATTCAAATGTTCATTTTGAAGATGAATTTGACTTTTCACTTGGTATAACTCCATATGATAAATATAAAGGGCATACAGAAAAAATGATTGAGGAAAGGACCTATCACTCTGATATAAAAATTGACGATTCATATGTACCTTTAATTTCGGGAAATAATATTCAACGCTATCTAATTAAAGGAAAAGTAAAGGAATATTTAAGCTACGGAAATTGGTTGGGGGCTCCGAGAGAAATTCGTTTTTTCAAGGACCCAAAGGTAGTGGTTCGCCAAATTCTATCAGGTAGTTCCTTAGATATTATAGCCGCTTATTCAGAAGATATTACATTTTTTACTCAAATTGGATTTTCAATTGTTTGCAAAAACAAAAAAAGCCGTTCACTAAAAATATTATTATCAATCTTGAACTCAAAGGTCATGTCATTTTATCATAAATATAAATTCCTTGATACTGAAAAAGTTGTTTTTCCAAAGATTTTAATAGCTAACTGTAAAAAATTTCCATTGCCTAAAAGGAAAGAAGATAATGAAAAAATTCTTGAACAATTGGTTAATAAAATCATTGTGAACAAAGGTGATGAAACAGACACATCAAATTATGAAAACAAAATAGATGCATTGGTATTTCATTTATATAATTTTACAGAGGAAGAAATGATGTTGATTTTAAACTCAATCAGTGATTTGAGTATAAATGATAAGAACCAGATACAAAATGAATATTGGAATATTGCTAATAATATATTTCAAACAGAGGTATAAAGCAATTTTAAGGCTATAAAGCAGTGCCATAACTTGCCATTTGTTATGCGTAATTCACCAAAAAAAGCTTGCTCTTTCAATGGCAAGTGCAATACTCTTAACTATTTTTACGCCTACAATGTTTGCAATAAAGTAAAGAAACAAAACCGTAGCTATGTTTGTGATGTTGTTTGTTAGTGTATTCACACACAAAGGCACAAAAAATAGTATTTTTATATTACCGTAACTTTTATAAACAGGGTTATAAATAGCAGGCTCAGCTTAAACTATGTAATAGGACAATAAACTATTTAAAATAAAAATTAACTTGTGCATGTTTTGAAATTTAAAACCTAAATTCATGAAATCATACAAAATTTTCCATTTTTTATTTTTTATTTTCTTATTACTTAATTCTAAACCTATACTTTATGCACAACAAAATTCAGGAAAAAATAGTTTGAATAAATACATTTCAAATTTCAAGCTGCCTCAAAATGCAATTCCATTCCAATTTGTACATCAAATGTACTTTAAATGCAAGTTTGAAAATAAAATAGATGCAGATTTAATTTTTGATACCAAAGCGGATGGTTTAAGAATGGACAGCTCTTTTCTTTTTGAAAATAATATAAAAACCTACGATGGAACAGAAACTGTATATCACGATAAAGTTTATCAGCCGGGTGCTGGGGGCAAAATGTTGGTAAGGTTTTGCAAAAATATAAATCTGAATTTTGATACCATTGTTTTTAAAAAAGATTTAGTTCCCGTATTACCACTTAATAAGTTGCTTGGGCCTGCATTAGGGCACAGAGCAGATGGTATTATCGGGTCTGATTTATTTGACGATTATATAATGGAAATAAATTACGAACATAATTATATTATTCTCCATAGATTCGAACTATTAGATACTCAATTCTTTTCAGGATATACAAAAATGCCTTATGCTGATGGTCTAAAAATAAAAATAGGTTTGAATGATACTTTATTTATTGAAGAAAAATTTGGTTTAGATATGGGTATGGCTGCAACCTTGGCTATAAATGCAAATACAATAGAAAAAAATAATTTAACTAATAAGATTTCACCTTTATCTTTTTACATCTCAGGCAGAGACATAGGTGGAAAAACGGAAGAGTATCATTATAGAGCAAGTTATATAAAAATAGATACATTTGTAATTTATAAACCAATAATAAGCTTTGATAAAATCATAAAAAAAACAACCAAAGATACCATTAAAGGCGGTTATAGAAAAGGGGAAGAAGCCGGCTTAGTGGGCAACGGTCTTTTTACCAGATTCAATATCATAATGGATTTTAAACATCATTTTATTTACCTAAAACCAAACAGTAAGTTTAATAAACCGTTTGGTTATACTACAACCGGTTTTTTTGTAGATGACAGACGCAATGACCTAAATGGCTATGAAATATGTTACATTCTACAAAGTTCGCCTGCACAAAGTGCAAACTTGATGGTTGGCGATTTAATAATAGAAGTTAATGGAAAATCTGTTATAGACATTAATTTCCTTGATATGATTGAAATTTTACAAAACCCTGCCAAGACGCCTATACGGCTAAAAATAAAAAGAAATAATAAAATTACTAATGTAACAATAAAAAGAAAAATGATTTTATAAGAATATTTTTCTTTTTTACTTAATTTATCTTATCTAACGAAAATTTTAGATTTTCATTTTCTTGTAGATACTTAATTAAAATTTCATTGATGTTTATTTTTATAGATTGAGATTTTAAACGAATAGAAATATTATTTTCATCATCGTTTATATGTATTACTAATTCTATGTTTCCGGGATTTGTTTTTATGTTTTTTTCTATAAAACTAACAAAATCTTCATTTATTGCACTTGCAGATGTAGATAAATGAAGCCGTTTCGTAAATTGCCTACATACATCTTCTAACAGCATCATGTTTTGTATCTGGAATTCCATCATGCCCGGTCTATATTTATGAGCATCATAAACACCCTTTATCATTAATTTTTGACCATCAACTAAAAAATTACCGTATTTAACGTAATTGTTTTCCCATAATATTATTTCTGTACTACCGGTGTAGTCATTCAATAGCATTTTGCCAAATTTAGAACCCTTCTTTGTAGTACCATGTACACAATCGGTTACAAAACCGGCTATTTTAATCGTTTTACCTTTACTGTTTTCTAATTCGGATAGTGGCATAATGCCGTAATTATCTATCTCAAATTTAAAACCGTCTAATGGATGGGCACTTAAATACATGCCTACCACTTCTTTTTCTCTATCTAATAGTTCCGGCAATCCCCATTTTTCACAGTCAGGTATAATGGGTGCTTTTATTTCGGGCATTACAGAAGACCCGAATAAGCTATTGGTAGCTACCGATGTGGTAGCGTTAAACTGACTACCAAACTTACCTAAACGCTCAATACCGGTTTGAGGGTCGTTGGGAGGTGCATAAAAATATTGTGCTCTATGCATTTGGGTAAAACAGTCTAATGCTCCTGCCCATACTAAACCTTCAATCGTTTTTTTATTTACAGTTTTCTGATTCACTCTTTTTACGAAATCAAAAACGCTACTATAAATACCATTTTCTTCTCTTTCAGCAATAATATCATCAACAGAAGCCTCACCAACACCTTTTATTGCATTTAAGCCAAAGCGAATAACCTCTTGCTTAGCAACTGCAAACCCTTTAAGGCTTTCATTTACATCGGGCCCAAGCACTTTTAAACCCATACGCTGACATTCCTCCATATAGAATTTTACTTTATCCATGTTGCCCTGGCTACTATTAAGTACCGCAGCCATATATTCTGCCCTGTAATGTGCTTTTAGGTAGGCGGTTTGATAAGCTACTAATGCATAGCAGGTTGAGTGCGATTTATTAAAGGCATATTGTGCAAATGCTTCCCAATCGGTCCAAATTTTTTGTAGTTTATCTTCCGGATGCCCTTTTGATTTTGCACCATCTAAAAACTTTGATTTTAGTTTATTAAGGGTATCAATTTGTTTTTTACCCATTGCCTTTCTAAGCACATCAGCATCGCCTTTACTAAAGCCCGCCAAACTTTGTGACAGCAACATTACCTGCTCTTGATAAACGGTAATTCCATACGTTTCGCTTAAATAAACAGACATATCAGGCACATCGTAAGTGATAGGCTCTAATCCATGTTTTCTTTTAATGTAATTAGGTATGTATTCCATTGGTCCCGGGCGATACAATGCATTCATTGCAATTAAATCGGCAAACTTATCAGGCCTTAAATTGATAAGATGCTTTTGCATTCCCGGACTTTCAAACTGAAACGTTCCATTAGTATCTCCTTTTTGATAGAGTTCGTAAGTTAGTTTATCATCAAGCGGAATATTATCAATATCTAAATCAATATGATAATTTCTTTTTATTAATTCTAAAGCATCTTTAATAATAGACAGTGTTTTAAGCCCCAAGAAGTCCATCTTAATTACACCGGCATTTTCTATTACGTTACCTTCATATTGTGTAATTAATAGGTCTATGTCTTTTGTACAAAAAACGGGTAGAATCTCTGTAAGGTCTTTAGGTGCAATGATGATACCGGCAGCATGTATGCCCGTATTTCTTACAGAGCCTTCCAATTTTTCGGCAGAATGTAGAATTTCGCCTTGCAATGAATCTTGATTGTAAATTTCACGAAGCCTTGCTACTAATTCCATGTCTTCAACACCTAAACCTTCTTTTGTTTCAAGGCTGTTAGCACCCTTTAAATCTGCATTAAGTAATCGTTTCAGCGTTATACCGGGTCGCTCCGGCACTAATTTAGCTAAGGCATTGCTGTCGCTAAGCGGTAAGTCCATAACTCTGGCTACGTCTTTAATACTGCTTCTTGCAGCCATAGTGCCATAGGTAACAATTTGGGCTACTTGATTTTTACCATATTTTTTTACAACATAGTCAATTACTTTTTGCCTGCCCACGTCATCAAAGTCCGTGTCTATATCGGGCATGCTCTTACGGTCCGGGTTTAAAAACCTCTCGAAAAGTAAGTTGTATTTAATGGGGTCTATATTTGTAATACCTATACAAAAAGCTACAGCAGAGCCGGCAGCAGAGCCACGACCCGGACCTATAAAAACACCCATGTTTCTACCGGCTTTTATAAAATCGCTTACTATAAGGAAGTAACCAGCAAACCCCATAGTATGTATTACACTCAACTCAAATTTTATACGTTCTTCTACCTCGGCAGTAATTTCCACATAACGCTCCTTAGCACCCAGCCAAGTTATATGTTCAAGAAAAGCGTTTTGGTTTTCATGAAATTCTTCCGGTACTTTAAAGTGCGGTAAAAGAATATCTCTTTCTAGTTTAAGTGGTTTTATTTTTTCTAGTATTCTATTGGTATTGTCTAACGCTTCCGGCACATCGCTAAACAGTTTAGACATTTCTTGTGTTGTCTTAAAATAAAACTGGTCGTTAAAAAATGCAAATCGTGCATCTTTAACCGGAATATCATCATCACCTATTTCTTTAAATTTAGGAGTACTTTGTTTCTCTCCGGTATTTATACATAGTAGAATATCATGTGCATTCGAATCGCCTTGGTCAACATAATGACTGTCGTTACTGGCTATTACATGTACATTATATTTTTTTGCAAAACCTAATAATATGGCATTTACTTTTATTTGGTCGGGAATGCTGTGTCTTTGTAGTTCTATGTAATAATCTTCGCCAAATAAATCAAGCCACCATTTAAACACTTTTTCTCCCTCTTCAGCACCTTTTCTTAATATTGTTCTGGGTACTTCTGCTGCAAGGCAGCAAGTTGTGGCAATTAATCCTTCGTGATACTGTAATATAAGCTCTTTGTCTATTCTTGGGTATTTTCCATATAAACCTTCTAAATAACCCAAAGAACAAAGCTTTACAAGGTTTTTATAACCTATTTCGTCTTTTGCCAACAATAACTGGTGGAAACGTTGGTCTTTATCATCTTTAGAAAATTGACGTTTTATTCTGTCTGCAACTACATAAAATTCACAGCCTACAACCGGTTTTACAACCGGCTCCATAATATCTTTACCCTCCGCATTTTTGCCAACCGATTTTTTATTTTTCCAAGCTTCAGCAACAAAATCAAAAACACCAAACATATTGCCATGGTCTGTAATGGCAATAGCAGGCATGTTATCTTTATTGGCTTTTTCGTATAATTTGGAAATATTAGAAGCCCCGTCTAATAATGAATACTGGGTATGGTTGTGTAAATGAGAGAATTTCATTGAAAAAGATGCATTTCGTAATTCTACAAAATAAAGAAATTAAAGGCATCAATGGTGCTAAAAGTTATCCACAGAGTACTTTTATTTTTTAGTAAAAAGACAAGAATTTTTGATAGAATCCAACCTTATTTTAATAAAATCCAACCATAAAGGTCTCTAACAACCATACCATCATCAAAAGATTCCGGGTGTTTAATGTTCATAATTTTAACAACTAATCTTGGTTTCAATTCACCTGTACCGTCAATTGTCATCTCACTTAAAGGGATATTGTTAGTATTTTGTTTGTTTTTAAGTTTAGCAATAAAATCATTAAGTATCACTTTTTCTACAATAGTTTTGTTTCTATAAAAATCTAATGAGATTAGGGTATCCTTCTCTGTTAAAATTACCTGTATAGAATCCGTAGGCGACAGAAACACCCATTGCTCATTATTAGTATTATGCCTGTAATAATCAAAATAAAATAGTTTCGTATATCCGCTAATATCCGAACCCTTACTTATATCGGCATTAAAACTAATGTCTTGTCGGTATCGGGTCATACCATTTTTTTCGTTCGTACATACAATCCTTATTAGTGTATCTTTTAGCTCATTTCTTATTTCCCAATCATTTAAATCCTCTGTTTTATATTTTTTTAGAAGACTTTCATGTAGTTTTTTAATATCTATAGCAAAAATGGGTTGTAATGTTTCCGGTTCTTTTCTATTTACAAAATAGTCTATTATTTCTTTTACTTGCTCTGCTTCAAAATGATTGTTTATGCGTATGCTTGATTTTTCTAATTTTTCTCCTGGTTTCCAAATTTTATTTGAAATTAATATTTTTTTCAAACGACTTAACTGACTATTATTTGCTATTGAAAAAACATTACTTGGACCAAATAAGGTTAATAGCCCTATTATTACCAAAGAAAAAGGAATAGTTCTAATATTTTTTTGTTTTGAAACAAGAAAATAGATAGAGATAAAACCTAACCAAATACCCAAAACAATAAGGTAATACCTCGATTCAGTTATACCATAGCTTTTTACTCTAACAAATATTGCTGTATAAAGAAGTACAATAATTGGTAATGAAGCACCGAAAAACAGTTTATTAAAAAAACGAACCCAGCCGTATTCTTCTTTTTCTCTTAAAGGATTTACTAATAGTATAGCTAATATACCTACAACAGCATAAATAAGTATAAGTATGCTTACCCACCCTTTTGGTAAGCACCACTCTATAACAATTTTAGAGCCATAAGCATATAAAATAAGCATGTATATAAAAACTATGGGTATAAGAATGTATTGAGAAAATATCTTTAAAAATTTGGGGTATTCTTTTTCTGTGTTTAACTCAGCAAAATTTAGTGGAATACCCGATAGGAAAAACCAAGTATTAAAAACACCTACAATTAATATCCAAAGCTTTAAGTAAATATATCGGTCAAATTTTAGTTTCAGTAATTCTTCGCAAGCATATATGGCTAATGCAAGCCCGGCATATAATGCTATTGTAAAGATACCGGATAGCAACATTCTTATAAATAAGGCTTCATTAAATTGCCAGAAAGCTATTTTTTCATACTTTTTTAAATAACAAGATATTGAAACCCAAAGATGAAGTATAATTGACAAAATAAAAAATACAAGTGATTTCCTAAATTCTCCAAAATCATCAGGTGTAAGCCAGTACCAATAGGCAACAATTAGTAATAATATTATTACCGGAAATAAAAATTTATATATTCTTTTTTGGCTACGTTCGGCAAATAAAAAACAACCAATAGATAAAGATAAACCTATGGAGCAACTTAAAAGAATTCTAAAATACGTAGGATTCGATTTTTCTGATAAATAAAGTGCCATTACGGTACCAGTAAACGAAAAAAGCAATGGTAAATAAAAACGTAAAAGCGTTGCAATTGCTTGCGTATAAAGATATTTAAGAGATGGAAACTTCATAAATTCAAAATTAGTATGTAAATATAACTAATTTTGAATTTAGAAATTGCACTATTTATGTTCTATTATAAAAATGATTACAATTGCTCTATTGGTATCCATTCTTTTACATCACTATCTTTAAATTGAGACACCGTCATACCGGTAATTTTTTTAAACTGATTGCTTAAATATTGCACACTGCTATATTCAAGCATATAGGCTATTTCGCTTAAAGTATATTCCTGATTGGCTATCAGTTGTTTTACTTTTTCCATTTTTAGCCTAAGTATATAATTTTCTAATGTTTTACCTGTTTTTTTAGAAAATACTCTACTCAATTTATCATAAGGTGTTTCTAACTTTTCACTTATATAGTTAGAGTTTCTTACAAGGGAATTCATATTATTTGCAAAATAAATGAGTTCTATTGCAGCAATCCTAATTTTTTCAACCAATATATCATCCGGATTACTCATTATATTAAAGCCCAAATCTTGAAACATGGCTATTATTGCATCTTCATTATATTTTGCAGCATCATAATATAACCCTACTTCACCCATTCTTACAAAATAGAGGTCTATTTCGGTATTGTTTTTAAAACTCATTTCTATCAACCTAATACCGGCATTACTTATCAGGTCTTTAATCCTTAAATAAAAATAGGTTCTTCCAGCTTCGGTTTTCATTGATATACACTGTTATAGAGTAAAGCCAAAAAAATAAGTATTTATTATAAAATAAATTAGCTTTATAGTTTAGACGCATAAAAGGAGAAAATCCTTTGCTTTGGGATACTATTTTTGAGATAATTTCAGGTTGGATGTTACATAATTATAACTATTGATGCTTTATAAAATGAATTTCGATGGGATGATATTATTGTAGTACTATAAAACGCATATTGCTACAATCCCTGAATGCATGAATGAATGATATTATTCACTCATGCATTGTAAAATAATATCACCCTTTCAGGGTTTTAAAAAGGGAATATATATTTTTTATTTTGCAAGCTCGAATAGTAATAAGTATCGTTATCAAAAAAAAATGTGAAAATTTATTTCTTAGCATAAATTTAATGTTTAAATTTACTGATTATTTTATTTAAAATTATAAACCTTTAATAGAGAAGGATATGAGAAATTTATTAGTACTCGTTTTATTAGCTGTTACGCCCTGCGTATTTGCACAAGATTATTGTAAACAGATAAAAAAAGAAATGCCCGACCCTACCTCTTTTAATTACTATGCACCTTATGATACCGTTGGTGTTCCTTTTGTAAAAATTTCAAGAAAATATAGTAACGACCCCGATAATGGTTTTGATGTTTTCGCAATGTCTTTCCAGTTTGTATCAAACTTAGGTGCTTTTTATGATAAAAACCCAAGTGGACAGGGTGAAAATGACAGCAAAAAATTTGTAGTTGAGTTTGATGACAAAACCAAGTTTGAAGAAGAGACCGTAATATCTTACGATTTAATGAATGAAGAGCAATGGGTTGTACGGACAGTTTTTTTATCTATGGAGGGCGAAAACTTAAAGACATTCTCTACAAAGAAAATGAGTAAGCTTACATTAGCAGGTGTAGAAAAGAAAATTACTGCCGATACCGCTAATGCATATCAAAAATACATTGAATGCCTGAAAGAGGTAAAGAAATAATTTTAGAATCTAACACCTTCTTTTTTACCAAATAGATAATAAACGGTAAGTCGTATTACCGCATCCGTACCTTTTGCATCACTACCTTTTGAGTTCAAAAAGTAATCGCTTGCAGGTAAAGCACATTCATACGTATTTAACCACAAATTAGGCATTACATGCACATTAAGGAATGGGGTATAATCAAGTCCGAATGTAATAAACTGTTCTTTTGTAGTAGGGTCGTATTGAGAGGTAAGTGGGGCATACGATATAATACGTTTATCGCCTGTAATATCGCCGATTTTATGGCTTGGGTCAAAATTGTCGTAACGAGCAAAAAAGCCTAATTTATCTTTATAAACTCTACCTCTTGCATAAGCAGAAACCGCTGTGGCAATTGTGGTACGGTAATACGTTTTGGTAGCACTGTTTTCTTGTACATCGCCCATTAATGTGTTCATAAAAGCTTCTACACCTATTGTAAATTTAGGTACTGTATAAGCAACAAAAAGTTTAGTCATGTTTCTATCGTGATGAAAAGCACCTGTTTTACCATCTTCGATTGCTGTCCAGTCTATTTTTTGATAATCTTGATATAAGTCTATTATTAATTTCTTATCCATAAACTTTGCCCATATATCACCATAAAACCACATAAAGACATAATTAGAAGGTTTTGCACCGGTACCATTACCTACCATTATATTATACCCAAAGTTTGCATTTTCATCAAAATGCCCTTGTAAGGTAACACCTTGGTCGAAAGAAGGGGTACGGCGAATGTCGGATACGGTACGTTCAATAGACCTATAACCCCAAACGGATTCTGAAAGTAAAGGAAATGCAGGTGTAGCCACTTGCCCGAAAACCAAATCGGAGCCTTTAAATATATTCTTCCATCTTATATTTGCTAATTTCAAATAAGGAGCAAATTTATTGTCGCTAAGCATATCGCCCGGAGCAACTAAATTACCTGAACCCTGCGTAATATCATCTTCGGCAGCAAACAAAATTTCAGCAGAAAATTTAGCACTCAAATCATAGTTATAGCCTAAATAAACACGCCTCATTTGAAACATTCTAGCATTTTCGGGCAACTTGCTGTATTGGTTACCCCCTCTGCCCGGGCTACCTAAATTGTTACCAACGGTATCTGCTTTTGCTTTATAATCTACATCGCCAAACACATAACCCCATAAATTACCTTTAGGCTTAAATTCGGTTGTGCTGTCTTGTGCAACTTGTGCATAACTATTTAAGGCACTGAATGTAATAAATATAAATAATGATATTAGTAAACTGCTTTTATTGTGCATTAGGTCTTTAATATTAATGAAGCGACAAAGGAACTAACACAAATTGACAAAGTGATTATTTTAGTATTATTTTTACGTTAATGAATTTTTGGGTAAGGGGGGTTATTGGTTATTTATTAATTTGGTTTCTAACCTTCAACAAAAATTAAAAATAATTTTTAGCGTTTTTCAACTAAAGTAATATACAATCATACTGTTTTAGTTTAGGTGAGTCTTAGCTAACTAAAATTTATTGATATAGAAATATCATATAAACAATGAATAATAATATTGGAGTTATGCTGAATAATATTTTAATGGTACTGGTGATGGAAAATTTAAAGAATAATTCCTTTTTGCCAATTTTTTACCTGTTTAAATAAGAATGAAAAAAGGTAATAAAAAAGGATTCTCAATTAAAAGGCTTAAGAAATTATGATAATTTTTATCTTGCAATGTACTAGTTATGTATGATATGCTATATGGTATCATTGTCAAACTACAAACAAATCCGGATATTATACCCAATTTATATCTAAATACAAGAATTGGTGTAGTAATAATTAAAAGAACTATTGAACTCACAATTGAAATGACTGGAAGATAATTGGTAATGCCTGCAGAAAAACCAAAAAAAAGCAATATAATATATAAGTTGAGAACTGCGGTAGCAAAATAGATAGAGTATAATTTTATACGATAAATATAGTAAATATTGCATCAACTGATTCTCATTTTTTTAATAGGAATAATATGAATAAAAAAAACGTTGTATTTTTATAATTTTCTATTATTGTTGTCCGAGAAAAAAAATAAACTAAGGGTGGTCAAATATGGCCACCCTTTCTCAACTTTGTAGTTACCACACCATAAAATTGATATGAACAAATCTACATCATTTGTCGGACAGCCAGTATT
>CAIYTT010000069.1 GCA_903929195.1 uncultured Bacteroidota bacterium | reverse complement strand
CGTGAAAATAAATCGCCGCCATAAAGATTTGCATGACTCCACATAGGTGTAGCATAAACATCACTTATAGAACCTTGTGAAAAAGGAAGTTTATCATATCCAAATTTTATGTGTACTTTCCAACCTACATAAGAAATGTATGCTGATTTAAAACCCGGATTCGCAGGATTAGCAGTGTTCTGTGTTGCAGCAGCTGCAATAATATCAACTAAACTAATATGAAATTCATAGACAAAATGATTACTTGTTTTACCTAATAAATCTAAATCTGCATCTTTAACAGCCCATCCGTTATGGCTTAAGTTGGTATAACCGGATTTTAAAAATCTGTTTTCATAATAGCCGGAAACCCTACCGCCTATTTGCATGGTGTTATTCTCAGAACTGAATATGAAACCACTTGTACTGGAATCACTTCGTTGAAATTCTGAGAACTGTGCATTACACAAGTTTGTGATTGCAATTGTTGAAATTGCTAAAAATAATAGTTTTTTCATTTATTGTTTTATGTTTGGTAATTGATTAAAAAAATACAAGCGTTGTAAATCGTCTGATGTTATGAGCATTTTCCCGTTTGCATCAAATGCAAGACCTTCGGCATTAGTTACATTTATTTTATAAGATTGTTGAACATTATAATTAGTAGCATCACAAACATATATGCAAGCATCTTTACTACTTATAATGTAAAATTTTTCTTTATACCATCTTGCTGCTGAAATATCTCTACCTATATTGAATTTTTTTCTACTTATTTCATTAAACTGTTCATCATATTCTACAATAATTGCAGGTTGCTGGCTTATCATTACAAAACAGTTTTTTGTATAGTTATAAGTAATTGATTCATAGGCTTTGTTTAAAGCACCACCACATTTTAAAGAGAATATTTTTACTAATGAAAGGTCTGATTTGCGGTACTTATACACTTTTCTGGGTGTTTCATCAGATACGTAAATGAAACTGTCTTTTACTTCTACACCTTCAAAATCTAAACCTTCTTTGGGTGCTTTGCGAATTATTTTACCATCCTTTGTGCATTCAAATAACTTACCATGGTCGCTAACTATATAAAAACAGTTACATTGCGAATCATAGACAATATCTGAAGGTTCCGGAATATTTTTTAAATATACATTACTACTATATTTTAATATCAGCTCTTTATTCGGCTTAAATGATAGTAGTATAACCATAATAAAAACAAAACAAATTGGCAAAAAACAATTACAATACTTTTTATACTTACTATACATTTATTAAAAATAAAATAATAAAATGATTAATGTAATTTATATTTCTTATTGTCAATTAATGAAGTACAAATATATTTTTATTTATTGCACATACATTATTCAAAGTAAAAGCTGCAAACATAATATTCCAATATTACCAAATTGTTACCATTGCATTAATTTAGTACTTACTATAAATATTTATAATTTCAGCATATTATTCATAAAATAACTATTTGTATTAAATTTTAAAAGTCACCCTATTCTTAATAATAAATTATAAAAGAGAGGTGTATATTGCACAAATTTTCATCTTACAGAACTCTTAATAATGCTAAAAAAAATACAGATTTTTATTTTATTAATTATTACTTTAGGCACAAAAAATGTATCTGCTCAAAAAGATACACTAACCTTAATGACCTATAATGTTTTATATTATGGTAGCGGTTGCCAAGGCGGCAACAACGAATACCATAAATATTTAGAAACAATAGTGAAATATGCAAATCCTGATATTTTAGCTTTAGTAAAATCCGGTGCAATAAAACAAACACCTGATGATAAATTTGGAACAGCACCTTTCGGGTTTGCTGATTCAATTTTAGAAAATGCGTTAAATAAAGCATTCCCGGGTAGATATGATTATTGTACATTTACTAACAATGCTCAAACAAATAATATGTGTCTATTATTTTATGATAAAAGAAAATTATCATTTCAAAATATAATATCATCTTATATAAATATTACTGATTTCAATACCTATAAACTTTATTATAATGACCGTTTTCTGTCTAAAACGCACGATACTACCTTTTTATATATAACACTCAATCATGACAAATCCGGTGATGAGTATGAAGAAGTAAGAGCCAAACAGATAAAAGGTGAAATGGAAGGAATTAAAAAACATTTTAAACAATTACCTAACTTTATAAATATGGGCGATTTTAATGTAAGGAGTTCTATGGAACCGTTTTATAAAATGCTTACAACAGATAAGGATAGTTTGTTTCAATTTTTTGACCCACCGTTTTTTCCTGACAAAAAACTTCATTACCCGGCAGATTGGGACCATAATCCAGCTTATTCAGCTTACTTTACTACATCAACCCGCGAATCTGCAACAATTCCTAATTCTTGTGGCACCGGTGGTGGCGCCAAAAACTGGTACGACCATATCTTTTTATCCTCTTGGATAGTTAATAATAAAGATTACATAAGATACATTCCTAATTCTTACAGAACATTGGGAAATGATGGTAAAAGATTTAAAATATCTATAAATAACAACACTATGAAATCCAATAATGCCGCACCTAAGGAAGTAATAGATGCTTTATACAAGATGTCGAACAAATATCCTGTTTTAGTTGATTTAGAGTTTACTTCAAATTCATCGGGTAATAGCCTACCGAATCCGGAGATTCCCTTTTCTTCTATTGTTGTAAAAGAGGAAGTTAAAGTTGAATATGTTGAATCGGGAGAACTTAAATTCTTGTTTCCTGATGCATTTATGGGGCAAGAGATTTCTTTGGAATGTATAGATACTAAAAATGAAGTAGTATTAAAAAAAGTATTTACAATTAAGAATAATGAAAAAACAATGAAATTTAAATACCCTTCAGGAAACTATACCATAAAAATGAAAGGGAAACACAATTTATTATTAGACACAACCATAAGTATTAAGTAAAATAAATCGGACAATTTTAGTATTATATGATCTCATTATCTCGGCTGGCTAAAGTGACACTATAAGCTATGATGCGGAATTTCACAAAACTATTGTATATAAATATTACATACATAATTGAGTATTATTTTTTACTCTTAGAAACTAACATATAGGAATGGTCAATCATTTCTTTTAGTATTTTATTGTTTATATTATTATTGATAATAATCGTATTCCAATGTTTTTTGTTCATGTGATAACCGGGAATAATATTGTCATATTGCTGTCTTAATTCTATTGCCCATTCAGGGTCGCACTTTACATTAAATTGCAATGGGTTACTGTATAAAGATAATAATAGGAAAATTTTATTTTTAACCTTAAAAACTAACGTTTCTTCCCCAAAAGGAAGACCTTCAATCACTTCCGGTTTCAATAAACAATAATTTCTTATTTCTTCAGCATTCATATAAAATTATTATTTTAGGAAGGTTTATTTGAAGCACCAAAACCTACATATAAATACAAATATATCATGCGAGATAAGCGCATTAAATAAGGTTGTGCAATTAAAACAATTGCAAGGCTTGAACCTAAAAAATAAAAAATACTATCATCTTTATACGAAATTCCAAAAATAGGCCAATACCATATTAGATTAAATACAAAAAGTATCATTGTGAGTGCATAATTAATTCCACCTCCATTATTTACTTCAGATTTCATTTTTTGACCACAAATCTCACAACTATCTTTTAAAACTACCAATTGGGATAATGGAAACATGCTTTTATTTACAAAAACATGTGTTTTTCTACAGCTTGGACACTTCATTGTTAATAGAGACAGAAGTAACGATGGTTTTGATTCCGGAATTGACATAAATGCAAAATTAAAAATTTAATCCGGATATTTGATTAATAATCATTAAACTCATATTTAAGCAACTATTTCTATCCTATTAATTTCATAATAGAAACAAGAGAAATACTACCTATAAGCAACCATAATAAAACACCTTGTAGTATAGGTCGCCAACCTACTTGTTTTATGGTATTAACAGATAAACCACTACCAATAAGAAATAAAGTAATTACGAGACCTTTTTTACCCATTAAATACGCAATATCGTAAGGTGTTTTATCTGCAATTTTAAAATTTATTGGAAAATAGGTTGAAATAACAATTGCAATAATAAAATAAAATATAAAATAGGGTATTTTAATTTTGCCTGTGTTTTTTTGAAAATAGGCAGTAATTAAAGATATAGGTATTATCCATAATGCACGTTCTAACTTTACTGCTGTAGCTATTGGCAATGCTTCCAGATGTTTACTGTCGAAATAACCGGTTGCAGCACCCACTACCGAACTGGTATCGTGTATGGCAATTGCACACCATGTACCAAATTGTTCTGCCGATAAATTTAAACTATGCCCAATAGTTGGAAAAACAATTAAAGCTATAGAATTAAGTATAAAAACAGTACCTAATGATACACTTATCTCATGGTCGTTTGCTTTAACAATAGGTGCAACTGCAGCAATAGCACTACCACCACATATAGCAGTTCCATTAGATATTAAAAAAGATATTTTATTATCTATTTTCAACCATTTGCCTAATAGCCAACCAACAGTTAATGTTAATACGATTGTTGCAATTGTAAAAAACAAACCTTGTGTACCCGCTTTTAGTGCATGTTGTAAATCTAAATGAAACCCAAGACACACAACAGAAACTTGCAACAAAATTGTAGTCGCTTTTTTATTTATACTTATAAAAGGATTGCCCATAAAAAGTGCAACTATAATGCCCAGAAACAAGGCTATTGGTGCATTTATGTATAAACCCAAGCCGGATGTACCAGGCTCTATGGGCAAAATAATACTTAATAATAATATAGCTATAAAGATGACTCGCCTTACATTATCAGGTATTATTAATAGTGTGTTTTTTGCCATTGCTCAAAGGTATAAATATTGAGCAAATATAAATATTTAATTTATTTCTATCTATTTGTTTTTTTTAATTTCAAAAAGAAATATTCCTATTTTACGAATTTAATCATCAATATCTTTCGTATTTGTTTTTAAGAAGGCGGCTCTTACGGGTGCCGGAAAGGGAACATTCTTTTTTATTGCCGACCAAATTACTTTATTTAAGATTAAATCAGGTATTCTATCCGGACCACTAAGGTCGAATTCATCACTTATTTTAGAATTGAAATTATATGCTGTATTCATTTCATCTATATTTATTTCTTCAGGCAAATGTATATATGTTTTTGTATCCATTTGTGGTGTAAAACATTTATACATAGGTGTAGCAGCAGCATCATATTGGCTCATTGGCGGTAAGCCCAATATTAATTCCATTGTTCTTAACATACCCGATGTTGAATACATGCTGTGGTCAATAAACTTTCTTTTTATATAGGGACCGGCAAGAAAAGCTATGCTGCGATGGGCATCTACATGGTCGGGACCATTTTGTGCATCGTCTTCTAAAACAAATACTGCACAATCTTTCCAAATAGTACTCAGCGACAAATGTTCTAAAAATAAACCAAGAGCAAGGTCATTTTCGGCAACATAAGCATACGGAGTACGTGTTTTCTTGCTTAATCCTGCGGTATGGTCATTGGGTAAGTACAAAATGTTTAATTGCGGCACTTTATTAATAGCAACTAATGAATCAAAATCTTTTTCCCATATTTTTTCTCTTTCTGTATCTCTAATCATCAAATTCCAGCCCGGGTAATCTTTACACATGTGTTTTTGAAGGTCTGGTAAATATACAGTTCCATCATCATCAGTAAATTCGCCATAATCTCTAAACGAAATGCCGGCTCTTAAAGCATAATCCCATAAAAAACCGTTGTTAGGCATAGCCACTTTTTTATTGGCAGCATAGTCATACGTTCCACCTCTGCCACTGTAATTTGATGGCCATGTTTTCTCTACATAATCATTGGCATAAGCCGCCATACTCCAATTATGCCCGTCGGCACTTACTTCCGCATCAACATAAAAATTATCAAGCAATACAAATTGTTCGGCAATAGCATGTTCATTGGGGGTAATTTTTTTACCGAACAATACTAAACTTGTGTCTCCGTTTCCTTCCGGCTCATCACCGAGAACTTGGTCGTAAGTACGGTTTTCTTTTATTACATAAAAAACATTTTTTATTGGGGATGTTTGTCCTAATTCTTTAGGTATCGGATTACCGGTCTCCCCTTCTGATTTTGTTTCTTTTTCTTTAGTATAAGGTGTATTTTTATATACTTTTTCGGTATAATGTACTAATTCTTTTTCATTAGGTACATTTATTATACTCATAGACCCAATAAATAAACCACCTATATATTGCTCACTTTTTTTATTGCCTTTTTTATAATTAGACTGTCCGTTTTTCTCAATTGGTTGTGGCCCTTTAGGATTCGGTTTTGATACCGCCCCCTTACCGTTAAGCACTAATAGTTTGTCTTTAAACACCCTAACACAAGTGGGATACCAACCGGTAGGAATGAACCCTAGCGAGGTACTTGCACCCGGTTTGCTAACATTAAAAACTGCCAAATAATTATTATCTGCATTTGCAACATATAGTTTATTATTATCTGCACTTAGAGCCACACTATTTGTAGTAGAACCACTAGGTGCATTTGGATACAAAGCAGTATTTAGTGTTTCGATAACTTTGTTAGTTGCAGTTTCAATAACAGATACCGTGTTGTCAACAGAGTTTGCAACATATAACCATTTACCATTTTTTGAAATACATAAATCATTCGGGTTTTTACCTACATTTATAGAATCTGTAATTAATTCTTTTTCTGTATTATATATAAATACTTTAGCTCCACCCCATACAGTAATATACAAATACTTACCATTAGGAGATAACAAACAGGTAAATGCTTCGGCACTCAATTGTATTTGTTTTATTATTACATTCGTTTTTATATCTATAATATATAATGAATTACTTTCTTTGCTCACCACATATATTTGTTGTCTTTTATCGTTTATTTCTATGCCTGTAGGCGATACTTTTTCAGGCCATTTTTTACCTAATACAATACTATCAACTATTACTAAATGATTATTAGTAATAGTATATTTTATAATTTGATTATAATTACCTGCCGATGCATATAAATATTTATTGTCGTTACTGAACTTTAAACCCAGCCAAGATTGAGCAATTTCAGCAGTATCTAAGATTGTAAAACTTTTGGCATCTATTAATTGAATACTTTGCTTGCCCCAACCGTTATTTGTAACTGCTATATATTTATTATTTGGCGAGATAACCATATTTAAGGGTAAATCTCCTAAAGTAATTTTTGTACCGGCAGGTGTAATAGTCCATCCGTTGGGTAATAAAGTAGATGTTTGCCCACTAACATTAGTCGTAAAAAAGCAAAGATAAAAAACAAAGATAAAATATTTCATAAAAAATGTATTGGTTGTGAAGATACCAAACAGGAATCACATGTTACATCAATTCTATAAAATTAATATAAGGATAAGATTACAAAAGGAACTCACATTAAATCAAAATAAAACTACATGCAAACAATAAATAATCGTTTGCATGTAGTTTTATTAAAGTACAATTCAATATTTAATCAATATTATGTACTTATTTATTAAGAAGCATAGCTGCATCTTTAGCAAAGTAAGTAGCAATTAAATCGGCACCGGCACGTTTAATACTTGTTAGCGATTCAATAATTGCTTTATTTTCATCGAGCCAGCCCATTTTTGCAGCAGCTTTTATCATAGCATATTCACCACTAACATGATAAGCACTAACAGGTAACACTACACTATCTTTTATCTCTCTTATAATATCTAAATAAGCCATTGCAGGTTTCACCATTACAATATCAGCACCTTCTTCAACATCTAGCAAGGTTTCTTTTATTGCCTCTGTACGATTGGCATAATCCATTTGATACGTTTTTTTGTCTCCAAAACCGGGTGCACTGTCTAATGCATCTCTAAAAGGACCATAAAAACAAGATGCATATTTTGCACTATAACTCATGATACCGGTTTTAGTATAACCATTATATTCTAGCGTATCTCTTATAGCTAATATTCTCCCGTCCATCATATCGCTTGGGGCTACAAAATCTGCACCTGCAACTGCATGGCTTAGGCTCATCATGGCAAGCATATCAACGGTAGGGTCATTTACAATTTCAGAACCTTCCACAATACCATCGTGACCATAAATGGAATAAGGGTCTAAAGCTACATCGGTCATTACAACCATATCAGGACAAGCATCTTTTATTGCTTTAATGCTTCTTTGCATCAATCCGTCAGGATTAATAGCCTCTGCTCCCCTATTATCTTTTAGCTCATCTTTACATTTTATAAATAGCAGCACACACTTTATACCTAAATCCCATAGCTGTTTTACTTCTATAAGTGTAGTATCTATACTCATACGAAAATAGCCTTGCATTGAAGTTATTTCTTCTTTAACATTACTTCCTTCTGTAATAAACAAGGGCGCAATAAAATCTGACGGTTTTAATATTGTTTCGGCTACCATAGCTCTTATAGCAGGTGAGCTACGTAATATTCTATTTCTTCTTATTAAATGCATTTTATTAAAATTATTATTAAATTGAAAAACATAAATTTCTAATACAACTCCTAACTTTTAACGCTATATTCTTTCACTGCCTCTACAAACGCAATAGCATGGTCAACAGGTACATTTGGTAAAATACCGTGCCCTAAATTTGCTATATATTTATTTACTCCAAATTCATCAATCATTTTAGTAACCGATTTTTTAATTTCTTTTATTGGAGAAAGTAATCTTGAAGGGTCAAAATTACCTTGCAATGTTATTGAGTTTCCAGTCATTTCTCTTGCCAATTGTGGTGTAATACACCAATCAATACCAATACCTGCTGCACTGCTTTTGCTTAGTTGCGGTAATGCATACCAACTGCCTTTCGGAAATAAAATTACAGGTGCGTCTGTACATAATGCATCCGAAATTTGCAATAAATAAGGCAATGCAACAATATTAAAGTCTGCCGGACTAAGCATGCCGCTCCAGCTATCAAATACTTGCACCAAATCGGCTCCTGCTTTTACCTGTGCTTTTAAATAAGTAATAGTTACATCGGTAATTTTTTGCAATAATACATGTGCCAATTCAGGTTGTGTAAAAGCAAATTGTTTTGCTTTGTCAAATGATTTACTACCTTTTCCTTCAACCAAATAACAAAATATAGTCCATGGTGCTCCGGCGAACCCTATTAGTGGTACTTTACCATTCAATTCCTTTTTTATAAGCTTAATAGCACTCATTACATAATGTAATCTTTCTTCTACTTCATTGGTAATCAATGCATCTATATCCTGCTTATTACTTATTACATTAGGTAAAATAGGCCCACGGCCTTCTTCTAAAAGTACTGTTACACCCATTGCTTGTGGTATAACAAGAATATCAGAGAATAAAATTGCAGCATCAACCCCCACTTGATTAACCGGTTGTAAGGTTATTTCGCATGCAAGTTCAGGAGTTTCTACTCTTGTAAAAAAATCATATTTCTCACGTAGTTTAATATAGTCCGGTAAGTATCTACCTGCTTGTCTCATCATCCAAACCGGAGGTCTTTCAACGTTTTCACCTCTTAATGTTCTTAATATTAGGTCATTTTTTAACTCACTCATATATAGTATATTTACTTAAATTAAATAATTTTATAGCCTCGTTTATCATATCCATTTTCGATGCCGTATTACAAACAATAACCTTATTAGTTGTTCTTTTCTCAATTGCTTTTGCAGTTGTATTACCAATTGCAAATAATAATGTTTCGGGCATAATCGTATTTATTGAAAAATAACTGTTGACCCCACTCGGACTAAAAAATAAAATACCGGCATAGTTTTTTATCAACTTAGTAGAAGTTTCAATAGTTTTATACACTTTTATTTCTTCAACATTTATTTCAGCCGATTGTAATTTTTGTGGTAAGGTATCCATTCTTTTGTCTCCACAAAAGAAAACAATAGCTTTTTCATTATTTTCAATTATTAAATCAGCTAATTTTTCTGCATTATCTGCACAACCTTTAACACATTTTTCATTACAATATTGTGTAACCGTATTACGCGTATTTTGTCCTATACAATAAATATTAAAATCATTATTATGGTTTAAATACCCGGAAACAGCTTTTACAGCATTTGCACTTGTAAAAACAAATGGTGTTTTTTTAGTTACATATTCAATAATATCTGCTAATGTAAAAGGTAATAATAAAAAATGTATATCAATAAAAGGTACGCAATCTATTTCTAACCCTGCTTCAATTACATTTTTAATAATGGAATCCGGTAGAGAAACGGTACTTAATAATGATGGTTTATTTATCATTTAAAATTTTTTCTAAAATTACCTGCCCTCCATTATCCAAAAGTTCTTTAGCAGCATCATAACCTAAACTATTTGCATCTTTAATATCTACTAATTTTTCTATTTCAACTTTCTCATTACCCTCTTTACTAAGTATATTACCAGTAAACAACACCTGTGAACCAATTGTTTTCGCAATACCGGCTATTGGCGTAGAACAACCACCTAATAAAGCCTTTAAGAAATCTCTTTCTATACGAGTACATAATGCAGTATGTTCATCATTCAATAAATTGCATATATTAAAATGATGTTCATCATTTTGTTTACATACAATAATGATAGCCCCTTGTGCAGGTGCCGGCAACATCCAATCTAATTCAATAGCGTTTTCAGGTCTCAGACCTATTCTTTCTAACCCGGCAGCAGCAAAGATTGCACCATTCCAATTACTTTCGCTTAATTTACGAAGTCTGGTATTTACATTTCCGCGTAGATTTTCTATTGTAGAATCCGGGTATCTGTTTAACCATTGTGCTTTACGTCTTGTGCTACTTGTAGCAATAGTGAAAGGCATATTACCCTCAGTGTACCAAGATAAATCTCCGTTTGACACTAATAAGTCGTTAAAATTAGCTCTTGGCAATACGGCAGCTTGTATTACCCCTTTTGC
The DNA here is from genome assembly GCA_903929195.1 of uncultured Bacteroidota bacterium. GTDB lineage: Bacteria > Bacteroidota > Bacteroidia > Chitinophagales > Chitinophagaceae > CAIYTT01. Next base: position 16,449 of record CAIYTT010000069.1, on the reverse strand, counting down.
CAAAACTGTTGGTACATCTTTCATAGAATGTACTGCAATATCAATTTCATTATTTAATAATGCTATATCTAATGCTTTCGTAAAAATTCCTTGTACCCCAAATTCATATAAAGGAGTTAGCAAATTGGTATCACCTTCGCTTTTTATAAGTATTAATTCGGCAGTATATCCTTTAGAAAATAGCAAATCCTTTACTTTGTTTGCCTGCCATACCGCTAATTGACTGTCTCTGGTACCTATTCTTATTATTTTGTTCATAAACTTAAATACTTTAATAATCCACCCGAAAAGTAATACTAATTAATGAAATCGTTGATAGCAGAAATAAAATGACAACCTACTAAGTTATGGTTACGCATTTTCATAGCCAAAGAACCAACTACTTTATTTATCTTTTCCTCATGTAAAATCTGTCCGTCACTTATTTGTGTGAAATTACGCATAAAGATATTTGGTGAAATATAAATATCTTTAAGTTTTTCTTTAATATTTTTTAAAGCCGGTGCATATTTCCTCATATCATACCAATCTGTAAATTCTGCAATATTTGTATCAATTATTGCTATAGCTTTAGGAATCTCCAATTTACGATTATTTAATGTTTCATCTTTTATTTTAGATAATAAATCTACATCAATTAATGTAATACCCTCTAAATCAGCGGCTTCTATATCTACATTGCGAGGAACAGATAAATCGATTATCAACTTTTCGCCTTTGCCTTCTAATTGACTTTTTGTTAATATATAATCATGTGCCGATGTAGATACTAAAACAATTGAAGCATCTGCAACCTCTTTTTCTAAATCAACAAATGGAGCAGATTTTAAATGTAATTCTTTAGCTAACTCTATTGCCGATTCTTCTGTTCTGTTTAAAAGAGTAATTTCCTTTACATTTAAGTAGTCAACAATATTGCGACAAACAGTTCTGCCAAATTTACCTGTACCTAAAATTACAATTTTTTTATGTTTTAACTCTGCATAAAAATCTTTTATATATTGTACAGCAGCAAAAGCTACTGATATTGTACCACTACTTAAAGAGGTATTTGTTTTTATTGATTTGCAAGATTGAATCATGCAATTTAATAAACGTTCTAAAAAAGTACCTATATAACCATGTGCTTTAGCAAACTTTACAGATGTTTTAATCTGTCCTAAAATTTCAAAGTCGCCTAGAATTTGTGAATCAAGACCCGCAGCTACATGAAATAAATGTTGTATTGCAGCCTGTCCATTTCTTTTATAACAATTAGCTGCAAATACTTCTATATCTTTTTCGCATACATTACATAAAAGCTCCATTAAATGTTCTGCTGTGTCTGCAAATCCATAAACTTCTGTTCTGTTACAGGTAGAAACTATAAATAAGTCGCTTATTCCATATTGAGAAGCAAGTTGTAGTGCTTTTTCATATTGTTCGTTGTTAACGGCAAACAAGCCTCTGATTAATGCATCAGATTTTTTGTAATTAACGCCTATAACCCAAAAATTGTGAATATGATTGCTATTATTGTCCATAACTTGTAGTTTTAAATTACGATACAAAGTTACTTTCACATCTTGGAACAGCTAAATTTTCGTGTCATGAAGAAGTCATATTAGAAAGTGATTTTAGTCATATTTTGACTATGTTATTTTTATAATGCATCAAAAATAATTTTTTAAATTATTGAAAATAAACAAAATATAAAATTTATTTTATTTAATATTACATGATTAAAATCATATAATTTTATTTTTTAATTTGTATTACATAAAAATGACAATCGATTTAATAGCTTTTTGAAAAGAAAATACCAGGCATGTATAAAATTTAAAAGCCATTTAAGATAAAACAATATTTTATCCTTAATGGCTTTTTACACTATTTGTAAAAATATATTTATGCATTATTATTTATAAAAAGCAACAAATTCATCACCCTTACTATTTCTCATACCCCTGTACATGCCGGCACTATTAAAACAAAAATCAAAATTCCCATTTGCATCCACAGCTATTAAACCACCTTCACCCCCTAATTTTACTAATTTATCTTTTATAACAATTTTGCATGCATCTTGTAAAGAAAGGTTTTTATACTCCATTAAACAAGAAACATCGTAAGCAACAACAGCTCTTAAAAAATATTCACCATGTCCGGTACACGAAATAGCACATGTTTTATTATTAGCATAAGTACCAGCTCCTATTACCGGACTGTCCCCAATACGACCAAAACGTTTATTAGTCATGCCGCCTGTTGAAGTACCGGCAGCAAGATTGCCATATTCATCGCAAGCAGCAGCACCAACTGTGCCAAATTTACTGTTTGAAATATTTTGAGGTAATTCCGTATTTGGAACAGTACCTTTTAAATTATCCTCTTTATGGTCTAATTGATAAAAATCACTATCTCTTATTTCAACCCATTGGTCGTAACGAGATTTATTAAAGAAATAATCATCAGGTGTAAATTCAAAACCTCTGCTAAATGCAAATTCTGCTGCTCCATTACCACTTAAAAAAACATGCCCCGAATGTAGCATTACTTCTTGAGCCAGCTTAATAGGATTTTTTATGTTACGTACACCAGCAATAGCACCGGCTGCCAAATTAGAACCATCCATAACGGCAGCATCCATTTCATTAAGTCCCTTTTTAGTAAACACAGCTCCTTTACCGGCATTAAAAATTGGATTGTCTTCCAAAATACAAATTGCAGCTACAACTGCTTCCATAGCAGTACCACCGCCAGACAATACTTTATAACCACTATTCAATGCATCTTTTAATCCAATCTCATATTGCTTTTCTTGTTCTTTATTCATTATTGCCGGTGTAATATTACCGGCACCACCATGTATTACTAATGTAAAAGCCATTATTTGTAAAATTTTAAAAACTGAAAAATTGCAAAACTAATCACTAAGAATTGTAAAGAAAAATTTCAAGCCGGATTTACAACACAATATTAAAAACAGATAAAGGTTGCTATACATAATATATACAAAAACCAATTCAAATTTATAGAATGAAAATGCACTTTGACTGCAAGAAGTATAAATAAAATATACTAATATTACAATAACTTCATTTGAGATTCGTCTATATCTTTTTTCTTAGATTCAGCATCTTTCAAAACCTTTATCGCCTGTGGTAAGTTCAATCTTTTACCTTTTAAAAGTTCATCAATAGTAACAATTTCTATTTTTGGGTATTCCTGATTCGTAAGCGGATTCATATAATTGCCCAAAGCTTTTACCTCTTTAAGCATCGGTTTTGTAGGTTCTTCTAAAGTTATAAATATGCCCATTGCTGCATTTTCTCTATCAACCACATGGCAGAAATCGCGAATCATAGATAATGTCAAACTACCCGATTTTACAGAAAACAAAACCTGTTTATGTTCATCATGCCCGGTAAGCATAAAAGCAATACCATCAATACCACTATCAGCACCCTTCTTTTCATTAATTATCGCTTTATTGTCAGAGTAAGTAAGAACAGCCCATTTCTCAAACTCTTTGCGTACCCTGTCATCTTTTTTATGTGCCAGCTCAACTGCAGAATCCATATCTTTTGGTACACCGTTAAATTCTGTCTTATCTAAAATTTCCTGGCCAAAATGTTCTTTTAAACGTTTGATAATAACTGAAATACTTTGATAGGTAATATCAATTCCAATCCACTTTCTTTTCAATCTTTGAGCAACTGCAACAGTTGTACCACAACCACAATAAGCATCTAAAACAGTATCTCCTTCATTACTACTTGCCTTAATAATTCTTTCCAATAAAGCTTCCGGTTTTTGTGTTGGGTAGCCAAGTCTTTCTTTATCATGAGAAGATAAGCTATAAAAATCAACCCACGTATCCTGTACCGGTACGCCATCCATATTTTCTAAAAACTGTTTATATCTTGGAATACCATTTTTAGAGAAATAAATAACATCATCTTCAATTGCTTTATTTATTCTTTCCTGCGACCACCGCCAGTGAGTTCCATTTGGAGGTGCTAAGAGTTTTCCTGCAAAATATTTTGCTTCGCCTTGTCCTGCAGCATTCATGGAAACAGACCTAAATTTTTTACCCGTTTTGTGGTCAATTTCTTTATAATTTTTATCTATATATTCTTCATCATAAGAAATCGTTTGTCTGTTATATATATACTCATCAGTTTTTGTATAGAAAAGGATTATATCATGAACACAACCAAATTTATTTCCATCATTATGACTGTAATGCCTTCGCCAAATTATTTCATTTTTATAATCTCCGCCACTAGCACAAAAAATACTATCCATTACCAATTTAATATAATGGCTTGCGGTAGAGTCACAATGAAGATAAAAGCTACCGGTTGGTTTTAAAACCCTATAAATTTCAGCAATCCTTAAAGTCATGCTAACTATATAAGCCATTAACGGATTATCTCCAAGAACCGATTTTAAACCTATTATTAAATTAATACATTGTCTAGTAAAAACATTATTTTTATTACTACAAATTTCACTATATCCCTTTATAGCAGCATCATTCCAAGTCCATGTATCTGTAAACGCTTGTGCTTGAGCTTTATCTTCTTTGCCTTGATTTAAATAAAGCTGATGATACGTTCTATCAGAATTAAACGGAGGGTCTATATAACACAAATCAATTGTTTCGTCTTTTATATATTTACGAAGTACATCCAAATTATCTCCATAGTATAAAATATTATCAAAAGTGTGTTTTGCCATAAATTCATTTATACACAAACATACAAAAATAAACTAAAGCACTTTTATACTAAATTTTTTGCAATGTATAATAAACACCAAAAGCAACTCCTTATTTTGAGTAACTTTTGGTGTTATATTGCAATTTTCATCTTATTTCTTTGCCTCATTTCTAATAGCTACAACGCCATCAAAAACATCAATTAATACAGGTTTGCTTTTATCTATTTCGCCACCAATTATTTTTTTACTTAGTAGGTTTATAATATCTTTTTGTATAACTCTTTTAAGTGGTCTTGCGCCATATTGTGGGTCGAAGCCACGACTTACTAAATAGTCAAGTGCATAATCTGTAAACTGTAAATCGATTTCTTGCAAAGCAAGCTGTTTTTGTAATAACTCTAATTGAATACGTATGATACCCTTTATTTCTTTTTTCATTAATGGACGAAACATGATAACATCATCTACCCTATTCAAAAATTCAGGTCTTAAAGTTTGCTTCAAAACATTCATTACTTGTTCTTTAGTAGCATCAACTACAGCATCTAAATTTTGGTCGTCTTTTAATTCTGCAAAATTTTCTTGTATTATCTGGCTACCCATATTGCTTGTCATTATAACAATGGTATTTTTAAAATTGACCACTCTACCTTTGTTATCTGTTAAACGACCATCGTCTAATACCTGCAATAATATATTAAATACATCGGGATGTGCCTTTTCAATTTCATCTAATAATATTACAGAATACGGTTTTCTACGCACAGCTTCCGTAAGTTGCCCACCTTCATCGTAACCTACATAGCCCGGAGGCGCGCCCACCAAACGACTAACACTATGTTTTTCTTGGTATTCACTCATATCAATACGAGTCATCATACTGTCGTCATCAAATAAAATTTCGGCAAGTGCTTTAGCCAATTCTGTTTTACCAACACCTGTAGTACCCAAAAATATAAACGAACCTATTGGCTTTTTGGGGTCTTGCAACCCGGCTCTGCCACGTCTTATAGCATCTGCTACCGCTTCTATTGCTTCATCCTGCCCTACTACACGTTTATGCAATTCATCTTCTAAATTCAACAGCTTTTCACGTTCGCTTTGCATCATTCTTTGCACCGGAATTCCCGTTGCTTTAGCCACATTTTCAGCAATATCTTCCGCATCCACTTCCTCTTTCAGCAATCGTTTATGCTGGCTATCCATTTCATCAAGTTGCTTTGATAATTGGGTTATAATAGCTTCCTCAGCTTGAATTTTACCATATCTTATCTCTGCCACCCTACCATAATTACCTTCACGTTCGGCTTGTTCGGCTTCAATTTTAAAATGTTCAATCGCATTTTTCGATACATTTATTTTATCTACTATTTCTTTTTCCTCCAGCCATTTAGCTTTTAAAGTATCTCGTTGAATTGAAAACAGAGAAATATCCTTATTTAATTCATTCAGTTTTTCAGGTTCATTTTCTCTTTTTATAGCCTCACGTTCTATTTCTAATTGTCGTATTCTTCTGTTCAGTTCATCAAGAGCTTCCGGCATAGAGTTGAGCTCCAATTTCAATTTTGCAGCACTCTCATCAATCAAATCTATGGCTTTATCGGGTAAAAAACGGTCAGTAATATATCTATGCGACAATTCTACTGCAGCAATAATAGCTTCATCTTTTATCCGTACCTGATGATGATTTTCATATCTGTCTTTTAATCCTCTTAAAATTGAAATAGCATCTTCAGGACTTGGCTCATCTACCATTACCCGCTGAAAACGGCGTTCTAATGCTTTATCTTTTTCAAAATATTTTTGATATTCATTTAAAGTAGTTGCTCCAATAGCCCTTAATTCGCCTCTTGCAAGTGCAGGTTTTAAGATATTGGCTGCATCCATAGCCCCCTCCATTGCACCTGCTCCAATCAAAGTATGAATTTCATCTATAAATAATATTACATCACCATCACTATCCGTTACTTCTTTAACTACGGCTTTTAGCCTTTCTTCAAATTCGCCTCTATATTTTGCGCCTGCCATTAAAGCACCCATATCTAAAGCAAAAATCACTTTCGATTTCAATATATCAGGTACATCACCATTAATAATTCTTTGTGCAAGCCCTTCTACGATAGCTGTTTTACCTACACCGGGTTCACCAACCAAAATAGGATTGTTTTTAGACCTGCGAGAAAGGATATGTAATGTTCTTCTTATTTCTTCGTCTCTGCCTATCACAGGGTCCAGTTTTCCGTCTCTTGCTAATTCATTAAGATTTTTAGCGTAGCGTTGCAGAGCATTGTATTGTTGGTCGCTTGTTTGCGAATTTACAGTATTACCCTTTCTTAATTCTTTTATGGCAGCAATAAGCCCTTTTTCTGTTAAGCCTGCATCTTTCAATAATTTACCTGTATCGTCATTTACCTGTAATAAAGCAATAAGCAAATGTTCCGGAGTTACAAATTCATCATTAAAAGATTTCAAAATACCAGATGTTCGTAAAAATACATTATTAGTGTCTCTACCAATATTCTTAGCCGGTTCACCACTTTTAATTTTAGGTAGTTTATTTATCTGCTCATCCAGTTTATTTTCTACAAAAGAAATATTTACATTATTCTTTTTTAGTAAATAAGTAATAGGGCCATCCGTATCATTTAGTAAAGCTTTAAGTAGATGCTCTGTTTCAATATTCGGATTTTGATTATTGAATGCTTCTTGTTGTGCAGCTTGTACTATTTCTTGCGATTTAATTGTGAAATTGTTTAAATTCATATTTTTAAATTTTATTTTTAAAATTATCTAAATTGTAATTTTATATATTCATTAAAATATTTAGTGAACAAAATATTAACTATAAAAACCATTCCAATGTTTATACAGTGCTTTTATGTCATAAAAATTGTTATTTAACAGTCATTTTGTCTCAATTTATTTGACATTTTGTTATTTTGTCATCAAAAAATTATTTTTTTCAGCCAAAATAGATTCCTAAAAATCATAAAAAATTAAGATTGCAATATTCAATTTATCCTATTTTTACCAAAATATAGTCTAATCAAATATTGCATAAATTACACTATATAAAAAATAAAAAACTTTAATAAATACCGAATCTTATAGAATTACGAATGCTAAATTCGTTTTTTTGATTATGAATAATATGCTCTTGAATATTAATTACGAAGAAGAATCAATGGTAGATATAGAAAATGTAAATAACAAAGGTGCTGAGTGGGATTCAGAAAAAGGAATATATAAATTCAAAAATATTCCAATTACATGGATGTATATTGATACTACTTTAGCAGGCTTATTGTCCGGTTTTCAAAAAATGGTTGGTACCGAAAGATTTGCATTAGCATTACAAGCTGAGGGTAGAAAAAATATAGATATTGATTGGAATATATTATCAAAATATAATGATTTTGAAATCGGATTTAAAGAGGTAGCTCAAAATGCTGCATTAGGTGGTTGGGGTATTTGGGAACTTATTACTTACGACCTTGAATCGAAATATTGTATTTTTAGAGCCTATAATAATTGGGAAGGCTTATACCAAAAGTCATTAAATGTATGCTGGGGTAATAGTATTTTAGCCGGCAAATTTGCCGGCATTTGTTCTAAACTTTTTAATAAAAATTGCTGGACAACACAAACAAAATTTATAGCAAAAGGAGACGAATACGATGAATTTTTTGTAAATAAATCTTCAAAAACAATAGAAGATGAAATTGATAATCTAATAGCTCCTGAATTTGCTTCTAAGGCAGAATTAATAGTTGCATATCAAAATTTAAAAGAAACAAGAGACCATTTATATAATAAAGATTTACAATTAAGACAAATAATAGATTTAATACCTGCATACATAGCCGTTAGAGATGAGGAAGGTAAATTTATTCTTGCTAACGAGCTTGTAGCAAACGAATCGAACCTGGTTCCAAAAGAAATGGAAGGTAAAACATGTGAAGAATTAAATGTAAATTTTCCCGGAATCAGAGACCAATTAGAAAATGAAAAAAAAGTAATAAGAACCAATGAAAAAATGATATTTCCAGACGAAACCTTGGAAACACATAGTGGTACTACACAAACATTAAAAAAAATAATTGTTCCTTTTACTTCAGTTGATAATAATTCTAAGGCAGCTTTAAGTATTTCGTTCGATATTTCAGAATTAAAAAAAGCTTCGGATATGAAAGATGAATACATAAAGCATCTTGAACAAATGACCTTTTCTTTGTCGCACGAAATTAGAAGCCCTGTTTGCAATATTCTTGGCGTTATTGATTTATTAAATAATGTAAAACTTTCTCAAAACGACTTAATGGAGCTTTTAACAAGTATTAAAGATGCCGTGCAGGATTTAGATAAGTTTACAAAAGACATGACCGAAAATATATATAAATTTAGAAAAAACATCAAATAAACAATTTTATTAAATTTTATTTTTTTGATATTATACCATATAAGCCTACTTTTATACTTTTATTATAAGTAGAAGTTATAATTAATACTATTTTAGTATGGGAAACGCAATTTCAGGCATAGAATTAGAAAAATTAATTAATGCACTTGGCTCTAAACAGGATAAAGGTCTTAATGGTGCAATTGCAAAAGAGCGGTTACTATTACAAAATAAATCAATAAAAATTCCTTCAAAATTTGAACGAAATTTCAAATTACTTATTACTCAATATACAAATCCGTTAGTATTACTCTTGGTTGGTGCTGTGGTATTGTCTGCATTTTTAGGACAAGCTACAGATACAATAATTATATCATTTATACTTTTAGCTACCGGATTATTAAGTTTTTGGCAAGAATTAAATGCAGGTAAAGCAGTTGAACAATTGCAAAAAATGATTCAACTTAATTGCGATGTAATAAGAGATGGTAAAGAAATAGAAATAAATACCACCGATGTAGTACCCGGTGATATTCTATTATTTAGAGCAGGAGATATTATTCCTGCCGATTGCAGATTAATATCCGGAACTGAATTACATATTAATGAAAGCAGCATTACCGGTGAATCGTACCCGGTTGAAAAAACACCGGGAATTGTGCCGGATGATAAACCCACAAGCGAAAAAAATAATTGTTTATGGCGGGGAACAAATGTAGTAAGTGGTACCGGTAAAGCAATTGTAGTGCTTACAGGTACCGATACCATCTTCGGACAAATGGCACACAGCCTAACAAGAAATGAAGAATCTGCTTTTGAAAAAGGAATCAAACATTTCGGCTTCTTTTTAATGCAAGTAACTATTGTTTTGTGTGTAATAATACTTTGCGTTAATTTTTATTTCAAAAAACCCATTTTTGATTCTATACTTTTTTCATTAGCCATTGCGGTAGGTATGGCACCGGAATTATTACCTGCCATTATGACCTTTGCTATGTCTGTGGGTGCAAAGAAAATGCTTGCAAAAAAAGTTATCGTAAAAAAACTATCCTCTATTTTTAATTTCGGTGAAGTAAATATTTTATGTACAGACAAAACAGGCACAATAACAGATGGTGTAATAAAAGTAAAAAGCATAATTGATATATATGGCATTCCTAATGCTATGGCTAAACAGTTTGCTTTTATAAATTCCTATTTCCAACAAGGGTTTGCAAACCCTATTGATGATGCCTTAAAACAAATGGATGAAAAACCAGACGGTTATGAAAAATTAGACGAACTGCCCTACGATTTCATTCGCAAGCGACTAAGTATTGCCGTATTAAAAGACACCAAAAAATATTTAATTACAAAAGGAGCTGTTACAAATATATTAGAAGTTTGCACTAAAACAATTGACGAAAAAGGAAACATAACAGAATTAAAACCTCATGTTGACGCTGCTATGCAACAATTTACCAATTGCAGCAACGATGGTTTAAGGGCAATAGGTATAGCCTATAAAGAACTAACAGACAATACGATAACAAGAGACTCTGAAAAAGAAATGATTTTTTTAGGGTTTATATTATTAGAAGACCCTTTAAAAGAAGGTATAATTGATACTTTAGATAAACTTAGAAAACTGGATGTTACCGTAAAAATAATAACCGGCGATAATCAGTATGTGGCTGCTTATAATGCAAAAAAAATAGGTATTAAAAACCCAGTTATACTTACAGGTAACGATATAAAAAATATGCTGCCGGAAGCATTAAAAGTGAAAGCTAATCATACCGATGTATTTGCAGAAGTAGAACCTAATCAAAAAGAATTAATTATTAAAGCTCTGCAAAAATCTAAATATGTAGTCGCCTATATGGGAGACGGCATAAATGATGTTGCTGCAATACATGCAGCAGATGTTGGTATATCTACAAATAATGCAGTAGATGTTGCAAAACAGGCAGCAGATTTTGTATTACTTGAAAAAGATTTATCTGTACTCGCTGACGGTATTTATGAAGGTCGAAAAACATTTGTAAATACACTAAAATATATTTTTATTAATACCGGAGCTACTTTTGGTAACATGTTTAGTGTGGCAGGGTCTTCTATGTTGTTGCCTTTTTTACCTATGCTACCCAAACAAATTCTATTGACCAACTTCCTTACCGATTTTCCATTTATGGCTGTCGCATCAGACAATGTAGATGAGGAACGACTGATGAAACCCGGCAAATGGAATCTGCCATTTATTCGTAAATTCATGATTGTATTCGGTTTGCATAGCTCCCTATTTGATTTTGCAACCTTCTTTTTCCAAAAAGATTTTTTGCATTTAAGCCCTGCCGCATTCCAGACTGGCTGGTTTATAGAGAGTTGTTTAACACAATTAGCAATTTTATTTATAATACGAACCACCAAACCGTTCTTTAAAAGCAAGCCGGGTAAGTGGCTTACTATTATAAGTATTCTTGCAGCTTTAGTTGTTGCAGCATTACCTTTTAGCCCTTTTGCAAGCTCTTTGGGTTTAGAAATAGCCAATACAATGCAAGCAATTGGTATATTGATAATTGTATTAGTTTATGCCCTTACTGCCGATTTATTAAAATACTTTGTATTTAGAAATCAAAAAGAGGGGTAATTGATATATATGAATGTAAAGTGGAAAAGCATTCTTTTAGTACTCAACATAAAACACTTTACAAAAAAAAAATGTAAAAAATAATTGTTGTTTCAAAAAATGAAACTATATTTGTATGGAAATAAATAATTTGTAAATGATTATTCAATTTATAAATTGCTATTAATTAGTGGGTTAAAAATCTGTTTGCTTAAACGTAAAATATAGGATATGGCAGATATTTTTAGTGTACCAACAGTAGGTTCTACACTCAGGTGCGATTTAGGTACGGGCTTTGTTGCAGGTAATATTGCCGGTACAGGCTCTGCCATTTTAGGTGGCACCCTTTATTTTAGGTGGCACCCTTTCTTTAGCCGGTACTAATACAAATTGTGGAGATAAATCTGCACATTTTTGGACAAAATACAAAATTATTTTCAAAATAAAAACATCATTTTCATTTATTGTTAGTAAATTTCACCCGATTAAAAATGCGCAAATAATAATTTATGGCAATAATTAATTTTGTAAACTGGACACCTCAGGGAAATCAAACGATTTATGCACATAAATTTCCTGAAACAAATCTAAGTACCTATACACAACTTGTTGTTCAGGAATCTCAAGAAGCGATATTATTTTCAAAAGGACAAATTATTGGAAAATTCGGACCAGGTAAGCATACCTTGAATACTGAAAACCTTCCATTACTACGTAGCTTATATGGTTTACCCTTTGGTGGTAAAAATCCATTTACCGCAGAGGTATGGTTTATAAACAAACTTCAACCCTATAATATTGATTGGTCTATTGACAGAATGAATATTCAAGATGCTGATTATAATACAGGAATACCATTAATAGCCAATGGTATGTATGGACTTAAAATTTCAGATTCTGAACGGTTTTTAATAAAAATTGTTGGTACTAAAACTGATTTTAATCAAACCGATTTGACAGAGCAATTTTTTGGAGAATTTTCTACTAAGACCAAATCAACCTTAATGCAATTCATGATTAATAATAGGATTGGTTTAAAACAGATTTCTGCTCATTTAGAAAGTATTTCAGAACACTTACGCATGTCCATGCTCCCTTTTTGGGAGAATATTGGTTTTGAACTCACCAAATTTTATATTACCAGTATTGATGTTGATAGTTCAAACGATGTTGGACGAAGAATATTAGACGCACTTTCCAGGCAAAGTGCGCAGGCGATTGGGGGATATACTTGGCAACAATCGCAGGCTTTTGAGATTGCTAAAGATGCAGTTGATAATATTCCAAAAAGTAGTGGTGGCTTAATGGGTGCGTTAGTTGCATCAAATATGATGGGCGGAATGGGTGGTGCCGGAGGTGGTATTATGCAACCTCAATACAATCAACCGGCTTTTGGACATAATAATCCAGGGCAACAGGGAGGAACTGTACAACCTGTTTCACCAGCTCGTGAAGTTTACTGTTCAAATTGTTCAAAAAAATTTGCGAGCAATTTGAAATTTTGTCCACATTGTGGAAATGAATTTTGCCCTTGTCCTAAATGTGGTACAGATAACGATAAAGCTGCAAAACGCTGTGTAAGTTGTGGTCAGACTTTATTAATGAATCAAAGCTCATGTCCGAATTGTAATTCGCCTATTGCTTCAGGAAGTGCATTTTGCGGGAGTTGTGGAAAACCTGTTTCAGAAGGTAAATGTACCAGATGTGGAACTCAACTTGCACCTAATGTTAAGTTCTGTCCGAAGTGTGGTCAAAAAAATAGTTGAACAAAAATGTAGTTTTATGAATAAAAAAATATTTTACTACTTATTCCTTTTATCGGGTGAATTGCTGATAATTATTTGCTTTTTATACTTTGGCAGAAATGCTGAAGCGAAATTACTTACACTCAATATTATTGTTTCATCCATTATTTATTCACTTCTATTTATAGGTACTTTAATCCCATTAGTAGATTTCAGAGACAAGTCGCAAAAAACAATTGGTTCGATTGGAATAAGATGGTTTTTTACATCTTTATACATGATAGGCACTATTGCAGTAATGATAATTTGCAATTATGGCAGACAAATTGATATTAATAGCCAAATTATTATACATGGAATCCTGTTTTTTTTGCTTTTTCTCGGGTTATTTTTTTCTGTATCTGGTTCAAATAAAGTACAAGAGGTATATAATGAAGAAAGACAGATACTTAACCGTTTAGAAGAAATGAAAAAAGCGACTAAACAAGTTCAGATAAAATTAGACTCTATGAACAATATTCCACCTGAAATAATTTCAAAAATGACAGCTTTGCAAGAAAATTTGCGTTATTTATCACCATGTAACAATCAGGATGCCTATCTCTTAGAATCAAATTTTTTGCAAGAAGTGGATAAAGTCAAAAACAGTCTATTAGATTTTCCTATTAATCATGAAAGAATCATCGAAAATATCCAAAAATGTGAGATTATTTATAAAGAAAGAAAACATATTTTTACAAATTAATTACAAAAAACAGTATTATGAAAGGTAAAATTTTCTCGGAATCAAATAATATCTATCAAGACCAAGCGAAGATATTGTTTAATTATTACCAACAGATGGCTGAAAAAATTGTTCAGGAAGAAGAACATTTTGAAAAGGAAATAGCCAAACTTGAAGTAGAAAAAGAGGTTCTTAACCAAGAATTATCCAAAGCCAAATTATGGAAGTGGGTTCTTTGTGTTTTAATAATTCCATTTATTTATTTCCATTTTAAAGAGAAAGGAATAATCAAACAAATTACTTCTCTTGAGGACAGAATATCTGAATTTCAGAAGTTGCATTCTGAAATTTTCAGAGATTATAAAGTAAGTAAATTAGGGGTAGCCTATGTACCAATTGCCAAACAGATAAAGTATGAAAATAAAAGTTTTATCGTTGATCATACCGGATTGGTTGAAGAATCAGAAGTTAAGCTTCAATTATCTAAGCAAAATGATTTACTTATAGAAACAATTGCTGATTTAGAAAAATTATCCTCAGAGGCTCCTTTAGTAGAAAGTTCAAACGAAATTGAAGAATTAGATACAGAACAATATTCACGTTCTATGCAACAATTGAATCTGCACGATTATTTTGGTAAACTTGAGCGGTCTCTTCGTACAATTTCTTTTTGTATGGATGATTTGGATATTACCTCTGTTTCTTTACCGCTTGTACCTAATAACAGCAGTTATTTAAATTTTATTAAAGAGTATGCAGATTCAGAAATACCTGATGGAGCGCAGGTATTTGAAGTCTTTGATACACAAAAATATAATAATCAAATTTCAAAATTCCAGGAACTTAATAAATTAAAAGATTCATTATCAAGACATACTACGCAATTTGAGGATGTTTTGAAAAATCTAATGGTTACGATGGCTAATTCTGTACAGGCAATATCTGCACTTAAGGTTGCTTCTACAGATAAAATAGTATTTGAATCTAATAAGGTTTTGTTTAAGATTCTAAAATCACCGTATAACCATTATTCACCTGTATTAGAAGCCAGCGAAATAGAAAGAATACGAAATGAAAACTTTAATTATGGTGATTCTGTGCAAGATTATATACCTTTTCAGTTAAAAGAAAGTTCCAAAGTAAAGTATAATTTATTGTCAGATACATGGGTAGCAGAAGATGGTAGTTCAACTAATTTTCCATTTGGAATTCACCAAATTCATGAAGAAATTGTTGCTCCTATGGTTCAGAATTTAATGAATGAGAATCGTATTGAAAGAATGAAAATATACAACCATATCAAAGACCAAAAAATTAGTTATTTAAATAAATGGCATCAGGATACCGAAGATTTTTATGGTAGAAATAGATCCGAAAGTGCAGACCTAATTAACTTAATGCGGGCAAGTTTGAGAGATTATATTGCCGCTTATAATACCCTAACATCTCTGAAAAAAACTGAAGACAGTATGGCGCAATCTGGAGGTTCATTAGATTCGACAGTAGTAAGTACTACAGATAATTCAGCCGAAGTATTTGCTGCTTTTGAATTACAGTCGAAAGAATTTCAAAATGCACAACTTGATTTTGAAACTTATATGGAACGTCTTAAAGAAGATATTGACAATAGAGCAGAAAAATTTGAACATATTGATTATTATGATGCACTTCTTAGAGATGGAATGTCTAAAGATATTGCGATTGCGACAGGTGAAATGCACGAATTGGATGAAAGAAGAAAACCTTTAATAAGAGTTAATCCACTTTTTGCTAAAGTTTCAGAAATGCCACCTGTACCAAGTATTGAAGATATTACTTTTGAGCATATTTCATTAAACCTCCCTTCAATAGCAAAAAATGCACTTAAAGAACTTAATGAAGATTTAGATTCTGAGACAAAATCCAATTAATCAAGTAAATTTTAAAAAATATGGCAACATTTAATTATACAGTAGATACTCAGCCTATGGCTGAGGAAATGAATAGTGTTTCACGCCATGTGAATGTTACAACAGGTGCTGTTGTGGCAATGCAAACGGCAGTAATAGCAGCCGAAGTAAAAGCAGCTAACCACGTTTGCAATAATGTAAATAAAGGTTTCTATTCCTTAATCCGTTCTCAAATTTCACAAAAAGTTGCAAAATTACAAAGTGATGTTGATTCGCATTTAATTCAACTTGTACAGCAAAAAAATGCTCTTCTAAGTATAAAAAGCAGGATGCAGCGAGATTACAATATGATTGCTAAAAGGTACAGCAAGCTTTTT
>CAIYTT010000068.1 GCA_903929195.1 uncultured Bacteroidota bacterium | reverse complement strand
TTTTTCATTTGCCTTTTTTAATAAATAAGGATTTGAAGTTTTTGCAGCTACTTTAAGAAAGCATTTATTTGCTTCTACATTATTTCCAGCTTCTTCATAAATTAAACCTAATCCAAAAATAGCAACATAGTTATTTTTATTACTTGCTTTTAAGTAATATAATTTTGCTGTATTATTATCTTTTTTTACACCTTGTTCCATGTAATACATATTTCCAATCATAGTTTGTGCTTTATCATTATCTTTTTCAGCCGACTTTCTAAAAAAAGTTAATGCATGTTCATAGTCTTTATTTTCATATAAATTCATGCCTAATTCATATTCACAATCAGGGTCTCCTTCATCTGCACAACTTTGTAAAATCTTGATTGATTCAATATTATTATTTTTTACTTCTTTTAATTCATGATAATACATTGCTAAAATTCCTGAATATTTTGAAGTAATTTTACCATCTTTATTTATAATAAGTTTTTCAATATAAGTAGAAGCCAAATTGTAATTTCCTTTATTGCAATAAAAATTTGCTAAAATAATGCTGGCACTATCATAATTTAAATTAGATGCCTTTTCTAAATGCTGAATAAATGAACTAGTATCACTTGTATTCTGTAATGCTAAATCATATTCGGCAATTGCATCCGATTTATTATTAGTAGGCACTGTAGCACTATTTTTTAAATATACTACAATAATAACACAAAATAGAATAATTAACAGGGATATAAAACTAATTACAGCTACTTTTTTTGTGTTTTTAATTTTTTCATTACGCGAATTATTTGAATTTATCTCATTATCTATAAAAAAATTATCATTAGATGTCTTAATATTTGCTTCATTTAATTTGTCATTATTTTCTTCTCTTTTTTCTTTCGATGTATCCCTAAATTCTAACGTTTCATTATATTTTAATTGTTCCGATTTTTCTTTATTTTCATTATCAAAGTAACTTGAAGTAGGCTCATTTTTTATTTTTTCAGTTACATTAATATTTTGAATTCCTAAACTATCACTATTGTTTTTTACATCCGAAAGTATTTCTATTGCTTTTTCAAGATTGATTGTATGGATATTTTTTATATTAGCAGATGGTGCAATTTGTTGCAATCTTTGCAATATTGCAATTTTTTCATTTGTTCGTTTTAATATTTCATCCTTAGCTGAATTTATCGGCAATTCTAAAAATTCCAATATTTCCTCCAAATTCATATTATTATTGTTTTTTAGAATTTTTATTTAAAACCATTATATATTAAAACTTACAGCAAAAATATTAAAAATAATGAAAAACTCTAATCATAAATAAGAAATTATTATTGAATAGTTTCTTTTTGTTTTTTTATATTTTGCTATATCAAAAAAACGTATAATTTTCAATAAATTTCATATTTTAAAGTAGGTCTGAAACAAAACTTTAGTAAATTGAATAATAAATATAATATAAATACTTTTTGAATTCCCAAATAATATTTTATATGTTTGTGTTTTGTACAACTTAAATATCATTTTCAGAATTATTTAGTTAATATAAAAACATGAAATTATATTGTGTA
Organism: uncultured Bacteroidota bacterium; assembly: GCA_903929195.1. Classification (GTDB taxonomy): domain Bacteria; phylum Bacteroidota; class Bacteroidia; order Chitinophagales; family Chitinophagaceae; genus CAIYTT01. The sequence goes on along the minus strand of CAIYTT010000068.1, from coordinate 10,225 downwards.
TTATTTGTTATTGTTTTATTAGTATTTGCAGATAATACTAATGGTCAATCTTGTAAAAATGAAGGACCAAATTATTTTAGTTGTGGAATACCAACTAATGAGTTTGAATATATGAGAGCTACATCGTTAGATAGAGGCGAACAAATACAATCAAATTGGTGTTGGGCTGCATGTGTACAAATGATATTAAACTATCATGGCCTTAAAGTTAATCAGATTCAAGTTGTTACTAAGATATATGGTTCACCCTATATAAATCAACCTGCAAATGAAAACCAAATACTATATGCATTAAGTGGTTGGGCGCCAGATGTTACAGGAAGATTTTCAAGTATTCATTCATTAGGTGGGTTAAGTTCTATTAATGATATTGTTAATTTATTATCTTATAAATGGCCATTAATAGTAGGCTTAAAAAATGAAAACAGCAATATTGGTCATGCTTGTGTACTTACTGCAATTTATTATCATGCTACAGCTTATGGTATTATGCCCGATAAAGTTGTTATCAGAGACCCTTGGCCAGGAAATGTTTCAAGGCAAGAACTAAGTTGGGACGAATTTATGCGAAGACAATTTATGATTATTAAAGTTTGGGTTACAAGATTATAATTATATATTTATACCCAATAAAGAAATAAATTTTCAAAAAATAATATTTACAAATTATATTTATTGAAATTTATAGATTATTAAAATTTCCTAAAAACTAAAATTAAATTTATTCTATGTCAAATATTTCACTTATTGCTAATACAGGAATACAATTTCATAAATTTGAAATAAAAATAGATACCAGAACAAGGATAATTCAACCTATTGGTTTTTATGAATACGAATCGGATAATAAACAAAATATTTTTTTAGAGTATGCATATTATTTGCCGGAACAAAGCATTTGGGTACAAAAAAAATTATTAAAAGAATTAGAATATTTAGATGCGAACGACAAATTAACTGCAAATATAAATTCAGAGGTTGTTTCTTCATTTGCAATAACCGACTCGCCTAATTTTTATACTATAGGTAGTATTACTGAATGTTTACGAGCCATTTTCAAAAATACAGATGAAAATATTTGGTTACCAATTCCTTATTTCCAACAAAACAGTAATCAGAAATCTATTTTCGGACCATTTGCATGGGCAAGAATGTTGCTCAAAGATATATCTGAAAAAAATGCAGTAATAAAAACTTATAAGGTTGTACTTGCTTTTGATACCAAAATTGATGATATAAGTCCTGTTTTTTATACACCCAGAACAGGAAATACAAAATCTCCAGGTAATCATTTTGCCCTCTCAAATAACGAAGACCATAATTTAGATTTTTGTAATGCAGCTTTTAATTGCGGTTGGGTAGATACTTATTTAAGAAATGTTATAGAAAATGGAAAAGAACGAGAAGAATTTCCTTATTTAAAATACCTTGCATATTATCTTTATCTTTTAAAAGCAATTGAAACATTAAATGTATTACCAGAAGTAACTCTTTTCTCTGATAATACAACACCTATAAATGTAGATTTAGTATTAGATATGGGCAATTCTAATACTTGTGGGCTATTATTTGAAAGTCCGTCTGATAATTCAGCTTTTAAATTTACCTCTGTTAAAAAATTAAAACTTAATGATTTATCTGATGCTCAAAAGGATTATGATGAACCTTTTTCGATGAGATTAGCATTTTCAGAAGCTAAATTTGGCGATATTGACATTCCCGGTTATGAAAATTTTAGATGGCCTAGCTTGGTAAGATTGGGTAAAGAAGCAGGAAGACTTATTAATAAATCTGCATTAAGAAATACAAGTGGTATTGAAACTGCTACCAATCACTCCAGCCCAAAAAGATATTTATGGGATGACAAAAAAACAGATATACCTTGGGAATTTATTAATTATATACTAAGTGAGTATAAACGCCCTGTATATTATGAAGGTATAACAGAACAATTTAAAACAAATGGAGACTATGCTTACGATGGCGAAAATGATGTCTATCCTAACTACTCCAAAAAATCTTTAATGACTTTTGTATATATTGAAATTATATTACATGCAATAAGTCAAATCAATTCTATCGAATTTCGCGACGCACATGGCAAGCCGGGTGTACCAAGAAAATTAAAAAGAATTACAATAACTTGCCCAACTTCTATTGTACAAAAAGAACAGGTTTTATTACGAGAGTGTGCTTCGGAGGCTGTATTGGCAATTTCACGTTTCTACTCAAACACTTGGGATGGTAAATACAATAAAAGTATTCATAAGAATGAAATAGAAATATTACCTAATCCCAAAGATTTATCTTTAGACCTTTCACAGATTTCATTTCGTAAAGACTGGAATTTTGATGAATCTACCTGTTGCCAATTAGTGTTTTTATATGCCGAACTATCAAAAAGATATTTAAATAATGCCGAACTTTTTTTTGATTTATTCGGTAAAAAAAGAAATGATGTATCTAATCCCGACCAAAAATCACTTACAATCGGGTCTATTGATATTGGCGGTGGCACAACGGATTTAATGATTTGTGCTTACCAATATAAAGCAGGACAGGCAATGGCAGTTGTTGAACCTCTCCCATTATATTGGGAAAGTTTTAATTTAGCAGGTGATGATTTATTAAAAGAAATAGTGCAACAAATTATATTAGAAGGTACTTTAGTAAATAATGAAGATGAAAATTGTATTGGTGTTATAGAAAATACTGCCAGAAAAGCAGGTATAAAAGATATAAAAGAACGAATGCTTAATTTTTTTGGTACAGATGCAGCTAGCCAATCGTATTTACAGCGTATATATAGAAAAAACTTTATTGTTCAGGTTGCAATTCCGATAGCATTACGTTATATTCAACATTCAATTGATGATTTACCTGATTTTGAGATTGGATATAATGATATATTTTTAGAATCTAAACCCAATCCTGAATTAATTAATTATTTCAATAATCATTTTAGCCCAATAAAATTTGAGAATATAAAATGGAAATTATCAAAAAGTAGAGTCAATTCTATTATTGAGACAACATTTGATGCAAGTTTTAAACAATTAAGTGCAATTTTGTCTGCCTACGGTTGCGATTTTGTTTTATTAGCAGGTAAACCCACAACTATACCAAAAATTAGAGAAATTTTAATAAAATACTATCCTGTTTCACCTGAAAGAATTATTACATTAAATAATTATAGGGTAGGTAGATGGTATCCTTTTGCCGATGATTTTGGGTATATTAAAGACCCTAAAACGATTGTTGCGGTGGGCGCATTGATAGCACTAATGGGTGATAAATTAGGTAAATTAGATGGTTTTAATCTAAAAACAGATTTACTAAAAGAGAATGTTACATCAACGTCAGAGTATATCGGTTTGCTAAAACGATATACACAAGAAATTGATTCCGTAATATTATCGCCGGAGATAAATGAATATATAATTGAAATAGATTCATTGCCGATGACTTTAGGTTATAAACAACTACCTAATAAAAAATATAAAGGAAGACCTATATATAAATTAGATTTTAATGATGTAGAAATTAGAAGATTTATTGCAGAACAAAATCCTACTTTAAAAGATGAAATTGAAATTGCGGATAGACTGGATGATAAAAAAAATAAATTAAAAAATGCATTGTCATATAAAATTTCTTTGAATAGAAATTGGCATCAGAGCCACGAAAAAATTGAAATAATACAAATAGAAGATAAAAATAATAATACTGTGCCTAATAGATTTTTATCATTAAAGATAATGACCCTGCCTGACGAAAACGGTTACTGGTTAGATACCGGTGAATTTGTTTTAAATATTAATTAAATTATACCATATAAACATACTTTTTAAACATACTATACATAAATTATTATTAATATGCAAAATTTGGAAATAGAAAAAAGTAAATTAAGTAATATAGAAAATAACACAACAAATTTAGTTGGCGTAATTAATGAAGGTATTGCTTGGTTAGAAAACTATGAAAAAAATAATCAGTTTGAAAATTATGAGTTGAAAAAATATAGAAGAACACTAAATAAAATAAAAGCAGTAGTTACTGAAAAGCCTGCAATTGCGTTGTTTGGTGCAAGCCAAGTAGGAAAATCTTATATGGCAAATAATTTATTGTATAATAGTGATAATAAATTAATGATATATAATCATTCCTCAGATAATAGTGATATTGACTTTTTAAAACAAATAAATCCATCTGGTAGAGGTAATGAATCTACAAGTTGTGTTACTAGGTTTACCTCATTTATTCAAAAACCTGAAAATACATTACCTATTATTATTAAAATTTTTTCACCTAAAGATATTATCATTATCCTTTGCGATACCTATTATTCCGATTTTACATACCCTGCTGAATCCAATCCGACCTATCCAAATAAAGAAAATTTACTAAAATTAACAAATGAAATAAAAAATTACAAAAGTAATACTGAATATAATTATATAACGGAAGATGATATTTATGAAATTAAAGAATATATTGAAAAGTATTTTAACGAAAAGCCATTTGTAAATTCACACAAAGAGACTTTACATTGGATAGACTTTTGGGTAAATTTAGCAAACAATATAAAATATATTAATTGCGATAGCTGGGTTAATATATTTGAAATTCTATGGAACAAGCATAAAGAAATAAGTAATTTATTTAGTATGTGTATTGTAGAGTTAAAAAAACTTTTGTTTCCCAAATTGGTTTATGCGAATTTTGATGTATTATATAATGAAACATGTATCATTAATGAGCAAGTAATTACTACCTCAATAATTGATGTAAGTACACTTGATAATTTCTTTAATGACATCCATTTTTTTCAAATACAAACTGAAAATAATCAAAAAACAAGTATTACATCAAGTAAATTATCATTTTTATGTTCTGAGATAGTACTAACTGTTGCACCAAGTTCTGTTACAAATAGACCATTTATAAACGATTCTGACATTATTGATTTTCCGGGTGCAAGAAGTAGAGATAAATTACAAGAATTATCGAATCTTAATTTATTGAAAATGCTTCTTAGAGGAAAAGTTTCGTATCTATTTAATTATTATTCTTCTAATTATAAAACTAATATTTTATGTGCCTGTATGCGTACAGAACAAGCTAATGTTAATACAGTTCCTGGTTTACTGAATCAATGGATTGAAGATAATTTAGGAAATACAACTGATATAAGAACAAAAAATATAAAAGAAAATAAGATACCACCATTATTTATTATTTTTACTTGGTGGAATAAGGAATTAACTTATGACATAAAAATTGATAAATTTGACCCAAATGAAAGAATTACAAAATTATTCAATACCAGATACTCACAAGAAATAATTAGTGATTTTAAATGGCATAAAGAATGGATATATAAGGATAGTAAATTCATTAGATTTTCAAATTTTTATTTATTAAGAGATTTTAATCGTTCAAAAGAGATTTTTATTTCAGAAGACGGTATAGAAAAAAATATTGAAAATAAAGACGATAAAAAAGAATATTACAATAATTATCTAAATAAATTTCTTGAATATCATAATAAAGAAAATAGATTTTTTGATAATCCGGAAGAAAATTTTAATGAAGCCAGCACACCAAATAAAGACGGTAGCGAATTAATAATCAGGAGATTAACTCCAATTGCATCAAATAATGTAAGTGTACCTATCTATTTAAATGCAATAAACCAAACACTTGACAAAGCAAAAAAGATACTAAATAATCATTATCATAGTAGCATAAGTGATGAACTAATAAAAAATGCTGAACGACAATCATCAAAAATAGTGATTGTAATGAATCAAATTCTTGGCAAAGATGCATATCATTTTGGTAGCTTTATTGAACACTTAACAATAACAGAAAAAGAAATATATGAAGAATTTCATCAATTATTTCAAGATAAAATACTAGTAGATAAAACAAAAATAAATGAAATTATTTTCTTTCGTGAATATAGTCCAAAATTAATAATAAGAAACACTGAAACTAAAGAACTTTACGACTTGAATTTAGCAGTATTAAAAGATGACTATCATTTTAATACATTAGAAGAAACGGAGGAATATTTTAAAAATAGAAAAATTGATTTAAAACAATTGTTTTTTGGTGATTGTTTGCCAAATAAATCAGATATACTAGCCGCAAAAGCAAGTGAATTATGGTACAAAAAAATAGATGAGATTGAAAATTTTTCGTTTTTTATAAATCTGGGCTTCGATAAAGATTTATTAATTGAGCTTTTTAAAAATTTAAAAATAAGTTATAGTACAAAATTAAACATCACTTCTAAGATAGCAAATAGAATTAAAGACTATGTAGATATTGATAAAAAGATTGATTTAATTGAAGATATGTTAGCTCATATTACTGCTGCTACTATTAATGAATTTGTTGTTTCTGCCGGTTGGAATTATTATTCTGTTGATGACATTCAAAAACTTAAAGAAACAAATAGTGTTAATAAGCTAAATCTTACTTTTCCAAACGACCCTGAAATTTTTCCATCTATAATAAGAGTTAATGACGAGAATTCTAATAGTATGTCAGTAGAAAAATTATTAGATTATATGGATAACTTAAACGAAAATTTAAGTAAAAACCCTATTGATATGAAGTCTATTGAAAATGTGCCAATGATGAAAAATTATAGAAGATGGCGAGAATTAATGAAAATATCTTTCATTTACACATGTAATATACCGTCTTATGACATAGAGGGTAACAGACGCTTAGGTGGAATATTAGATAACTTAAAAAAATATGACGATAAATTTTCAATAAGTAAATGATAAAATATTCATTTTAAGTTCACTAAATATTAATTCTTATTTTAATTGGAAAATAATACTATATTCTCAGCAAGTTTAAAGAATTATAAGAGCATTGTTTGGCAAAACCAAGCAATGTATTCTAATTACCAGAAACTTAAAAACCATTTAAAAAAAAATTTAAATGAAGAATGTGCTTCTCTATTTTCCGAACCGCATATTTCGGCTTATTCACTAAAAGGGGATGCAAATGCTACTTGGAGTTCAGATTTGATAAGTGCGAATGCAGTCCCATTTAATACGTTAAGCGATGTGCATAAAGCTAAAATTAAGGATATTTTAGCTCAAAAAATGAATTCTATAAGTGAATACGCTCAGAAAAAACTAAACTCTAACGATGCAGAAGATAATAATTGGGGAAACCTGATTGAAAAGGCATTAGTTATTCCAGACGATAGCCATATAATGGTAGAAGGGGATAATACCGTTTTTGTGGCATGGGGATTTATATATGAATTAGTTGAAAAACAAGGTTATAATTTAATTAAAAGTTTTCCTAGAAATACATTCACAAAAGAAAATGAAGAAAAACAAACACATGCTCATTTCATACCCGAAGAACCAAAAATTATAACCAAAAACGAAAAAACGGTAATAGAATATAACACAGAAGCAAATACAATTACAAATGAAAATAATCAATATGATAATAACCCAATAGAAGAAAATAGTGCTCCAGCTACTTCTAAACCAGAAATAAGCCCGAATACAATAAAACCAATGCCACCTTCTATACCACCAACAAATAAAGATAAGAAAAAAGGTTGGAAGAAATTTTATTGGTTGTGGATTATTATATTAATACTTCTCCTGTTGTTATTATTAAAAATGTGTAGTTTTAAAAATAATTCACTACCCCCTGCTCCCGGTGTAATAGTACCAATAGATACAACCAAAATTGTTGATGACCCACATAAAGTTAAACGTATTATTTCAGACAGATTGAATATTGCACTTATTGGTGAAAATAAAGATTTGAATATTTTTGCAAATAAATTTAAAGAAATATATCCGGGTAGTGATTATAAGATAATATATTATGACACAGCAACTTTTAGAATTCAAATACAACTACCACCTACAGAATTAGAAAAAGTAAAAGATGAATTACCTACTAAACTTCATGACTTTGAAATGCTTATTTGGTATGAAGGAATTTTTGAAAATAATTATACCCCCAATGACCCGTGTTTTAGAAATGATGACCAATGCTGGTATCAAAAAGAGGTAAAAGCACCTGAGGCTTGGGAATTAACAAGAGGAAAAGGAAACATAGTTATTGCTATTATAGATGATGGTTTTGATTTGACTCATCCTGAATTTAGAGGTAAAATATATAAGCCTTGGAATGTTGTAAGCTCATCGGCAAACGTAAATACAGGTAAAAATTCAATACATGGCACGCATGTTGCCGGTATTGCTCTTGCATTAGCAAATAATGATGCCGGAATTGCAGGTATAGCACCTGAATGTAAATTTATGCCTGTGCAAGTAGGCGATTATAACGATAAAATGAGTACTACAGCTATTATTGACGGGCTTTTATATGCTATAAATCACGGTGCAAATGTTATTAATATGTCTTTAGGAATGGCGATTCCAAATAGTGTAAACGTTTTTCCGCCAAGTGTGCAAAGGGAAATAATGACTCGTTATTTTTTAGATGAAGCAAAACTTTGGGACCAAATTTATCAGGTAGCTTATAAAAAAAATATAATAATTGTGTTGGCGGCAGGTAATAGTAATGTTTTGGTTGGTGTTGACCCCATGCAAAGAAGTAAATATACTATAAAAGTTTCTGCAGTAGATAAGCATGAAAATAAGGCGAGTTTTAGTAATTATGGCGAGTTTTCAACTATTAGTGCGCCGGGTGTGCATATTTACAGTAGTGTGCCGGGTAATAGATATGAATATATGGATGGTACTAGTATGGCAGCACCGGTGGTATCAGGTGGAATTGCACTAATTAAAAGTATTAATCCTGCTATTTCTTTTAACCAAATAGTAGATTTAATACAATCTACCGGTACACCTGTTAATTCGAGTGCTGAAAATATTGGTAATATTTTACAATTAGACAGAGCATTAGGTATAGCAAATCAGAATAGAAAAAAAATGCCCAAAGTAGATTGTCCGGCAACGCAAAATAAAATAGATAGTTTATTGCAAGAAATAGAGAAATTAAAACAACAATGTCCGGGTAATGCAAAAGGAGACACGATGCGTATTCCACCTAATAATAAAGATTTCAGATTTGCAATAGGTCGCTGGAAAAGTACCTCTTATATTTATGAAATAGGTACAGGAGACCAAGTAACAATATATTTTGATTTTTATGATAATGGTAAAGGAAAAATAACTCTGCTAAAAAATGATAATACTGAATGTACAGCACCATTGTCATTATCTTTAAAACCGAATATGTTTACTATCAATCAAGAAGGAAAGGCTATTTGCGACCCGCCACCCACTGTATTTAGTCCATATTTATTTGTGTGCAAAACGGGTGCAAATAACTGTGCAGAGTGTGCTGCACAAAACAAAAACCATAGTAGCAATAGTTTGAAGTTTAATTTAATAAAAATTAGATAATAAATATGTTTTATCTTTAATGAAATGTACTCTTATATTTAATATTCAAAATTGGGTTTATTTATTTGTATATTAATATTGTTTTATTATCTTGCTGCATAATTATTAAGAAATGAAATAATTGCAATTGCTATTTAAAAAATAAAATATAGTTTGTTATAATTCAATACGAATAGTTTTTAAATTAAAATAATATTATGGCAGAAAATAAAGTTGGTATTGTACCTAAATTTTTAAACATAATCGGACTATCTGCATTTTTTTTATGTGTCTTTTTTGGCTTGTTATATGTATTGCATGGTAATGTAATATTAGGTTCATTTCTTAGCTTATTATTATTAGTAATAATATGGGTATTAAGTAATAGCCTTACAAACCAAAAAACAAAAACAGACAATGATAAAAGCATATTATACGAAATAATAATAGGCAGTATTTATTTTATAATCTTTTTAGTTTCTTTTCCTATTTGCTTTCATTTTATTGATGTAGATTTTAATAGAAAAGAAACGATTGCTAAAACAGGCATAAATAATTTAGAGATTTGTAATAATATAATAAAACAATATTATGTAGAAATAGACCATAAAAAAACCAGTCTACAAACAGAAATAGAAACTGCAAGAGATATATATTTTGCCAATATGCAAAACAAAAATGCCTATACTAATTTAATCAAATTAGTTGGGCAAACGTTTGATAATAATTCTACAGACAAACAAAAAGTAAAATCGCAAATAGATAAAGTTATAAAAGATAAATTATCTAAACTTGATATTAAATATAATATA